>CAJYBN010000249.1 GCA_913064925.1 uncultured Peptococcaceae bacterium | reverse complement strand
GGGGTCCCTTACTCGCCGGCTGGCGGAAAGGGCCCGGCGGGTAATAGCCGTGGAAATAGACGCCAGCGTGTTTCCGCTGCTGGAAGAAACCCTGGCCGGGCTGGACAACGTGGACTTGGTACGGGCCGACGCCTTGCAAACCGATTTCGACCGCCTGGTATATTCCCGGGTTGCAGGCGAGATTGGTAAATACAAAGTAGTGGCCAACCTGCCCTACTACATCACTACCTCCCTGCTCATGCACTTGCTGGAAGAGCGCTTTGCCGCCGCCAGGATAGTAGTGATGGTGCAGGAGGAGGTAGCCCGCCGGCTTGTAGCGCCCCCGGGGGCCAGGGATTACGGGGCCTTAACCGTGGCGGCCAATTTTTACGCGCAAGTGGAATTGGCCTTCCGGGTGCCCCGCACCGTATTTATACCCCGGCCGGAAGTGGATTCGGCCGTAGTAAGCATGCAGGTAAGAAACGCGCCGGCCGTTCCCGTACAAAGCGAGCGGGACTTTTTCTCTCTGGTACGGGCGGCCTTTGGGCAGAGGCGTAAAACCCTGCTCAATGCCCTGAGCGGAGGGATGAAACAGGTTTCCAAGAAAGAATGGCATGTCATTTTGCAGCGGGCGGGTATTGACCCGGCGCGCCGGGGAGAGACCCTAAGCCTGCACGAATTCGCCCGCCTGGCCGATGCATATACGGATACCGTGGTTTAAATCGTATATATTATATATATCGTATATATAAGGAGATGTAACAGATTGTTTTTCACCAGCCCGTCCAAAGGAAAGCTTTCCTTTGCCGAAATGATGCAGGATATTACCAATTATATTCAGGGACTGGCCAGTTCATCATATAAGATAATCGTGGGCACCGATTCCATGGTTAGGGACGATACCTGTTTCATTACCGCCGTGGTTGTGCACCGGCTGGGCAAAGGGGCCAGGTACTTTTATCGCAAAAAGTACCAGCGCAAAATTAAAAGCTTGCGGCAGAAAATATTTTACGAAACTGCCTTAAGCCTGGAATTAGGAGGTCAGATAGCCAAGTATTTTTCCGAGAACGGTTACGCAGAAATGCCCGTGGAAATTCATATTGATGCGGGAACCCAGGGTGAAACCAGAGACTTGATCAGGGAAGTGGTGGGCATGGTCACCGGCAGCGGCTTCCAGGCCAAAATTAAACCCGATGCCTACGGCGCTTCTTGCGTGGCGGACAAACATACTAAATAAACAAAACCGGCGTTATGCCGGTTTGGACTGTTCACAAACTATAGCTGGCATTTCCGTTTCCAGAGCGGGTTACGCACGAAGCGCCGGTAACGGAAGCGCCCTTTGTCAACAATCTAACCCGGCAAAAATATGCCGGGCTTTTTGTTTTAAAAGCATTCGCCCGTGATAACGCCGGCGGCAAATGCTTCCAGCAAATCCCAACGCCGTTCGGCGTGGTAACCTACATATTCCCGCCCGTTCAGGATTCTGCTGCCCGGCTTCTCGTTGCGGGCGCGCAGGGCGGCCAGGCAGTCGCCGATAATGGTGTGGGAGATTTTCTGCACGTGCAGGGAACTCCTCAGCGGAGAACCCAGCAGCCAGTGGGGAATTTCCGCCGCTATGCCGACGTTCAGCCCGGCCCGGGCCGCCCTGGCCAGCAGTAGAGGGGGGATGGCGAATTCCGTGGGATTTGCCATCCGGAGCAGGCGCCCGGAAACGGCATGGGGGCCGTGCGAGGGAGTGGCGGGCCCGATGCCGTCCAGCAGGTGCAGATGCCGGTTGAGCATTTTCCTCACTTCGAGCAGGCAGGCGGCCAGCGGGTCGAGATGCTGCTGCATGTCCGCCGGGTAACAATTGGTAAGGGCCAAATCCAAACCCCTTCGCTGCACGGCCAATATGATTTCCCGCAGCATACTGGGGCCGGCGCCGTGCATGTCTCCGTCCACGAACAGCACGCCGTGCGCGCCAAGTTCCCTGGCGGCCAGCGCTCCCACCGCCCGGGGTACGTCGATGCCCAGGGGTTCGACAAAGCAAAGCGGGGCCAGGCTGGGGCAATTTATTTTTTCCAGCACGGCCAGGGAGCCGTCCACACAGCCGTTGAGCACCGGGATGATCAAGTCCAGTATATCTGTGGGCAGGTTGACAATGACTTCTCCCAGGGTTCCGGCTTCATTTTTTGCGGGTATCACCGCTGCGAACATGGCAATCTTCACCCCGTTAAATTACAATAACTGGAAGGTATATTACAATATGCTAGCCCGCGGAGAAAGTTTCGCAGCACCGCTGCGGTAATTTTTTTTGGGCGCACACACCCCGGCCCTGCCGGTACATAGAATGTAAAAAACGCTGGAGGGGCTGCCATGGGAGAAATAAAAGCGGGTGATATAGTTGGGCGAAAGTCATACAAGCTGGATGTGTACTTCAAGGTCATTGATATTGTGCCCGATAAAGGAGGGGGCAAAGTAGCCCGGCTGAAAGGTCTCGACGTGCGCCTTTGTGCCACGGCCCCGCTGGAGGACTTGGTGAAGATTGACGCTGCCAAGGTGGCGGACTACTGGCGGATGACCATGGCCAAAAATCACGAGGCCATGCGCTCGGTTTTCATGCGCCGCAAGAAGGACAGGGAAAGGAGTATGATGAGATCGATGTCTGACGCATTCGGCCCCGGGGATGTGGAAGGCTTCGACGTTCCCGGCAGTGTGCTGCACGTGGACGGTGATGGGGAATACCTGGATCTTTGCATGACCACTTACCGCCAATTGAAGGTGCCGGCCGAGGGCTATTACATTCCGGAAGAACAACAGGCGGAGAAGATTTACGACCTGCTGCAGGAGCACCGCCCGGATTTATTGGTTCTTACCGGGCACGACGGGTTTAAAAAAGGTACCAGGGACTTTTCGGATCTTAGCAACTACCATCATTCTTCCCATTTTGTGGAAGCTGTGCTGGCAGCGCGCCGTTATGAAAAGAGCCGGGACGATTTGGTAATATTTGCCGGGGCGTGCCAGTCGCATTACGAAGCCATCCTGTCCGCCGGGGCCAATTTCGCCAGTTCACCCCAGAGGGTGTTGATACATGCCTACGACCCCGTTTTTGTGGTAGAAAAAATTGCTTATACCTCCATTTACGATCCCATACCCTTGCGGGAAATCATCGCTGGGACCATAACCGGCTTTGAAGGCATTGGCGGCATAGAAACCAGGGGCAAGCACCGGTTGGGCGTACCCCGTTCACCCTATTGATTAAATGTAACTCTTTTTTTTAGTCCAGCATAAAATGGGATCAGCAAAGGAGGGATTGTATGGATAGGCATTACCGCGCCTTGGAAAAAGCGCGCAGCCGCATATTGTCCCTGCCCA
>CAJYBN010000248.1 GCA_913064925.1 uncultured Peptococcaceae bacterium | reverse complement strand
GGGTGTCGAAAAAGGACCTGAGGGACTTTATTAAATATTTCGTGCGTCAGCACTGGATGTTTTTATTTCAACTTGACATTTTGTTCAATTTGATTCATAATGTTTATTACAATAGCCATGGGCGGGTAGTTCAGTGGGAGAACGCTTGCTTGACACGCAAGAGGTCGGAAGTTCAATTCTTCTCCCGCCCACCAGAAAAATCAAGGCCTCCGGGGAACCGGGGGCTTTTGCAAATCACCGTTTGACGACAATTTGACGACAACGGGATTTTAAAACCCACCAGCGGCAACTGGTGGGCTGGAAATACCCTTGATTAACCGTCCTTCAGGGCGGTTTTTTCTTTTATTTATAACCCAAGTTTGGCGTAAAATTTTTCCAACACTAGGCATAGCAAGGGTTTGAGGTCCCTTGCTAAAAACATTTCGGTACTACACCAGTTTTTTAGCTTTTTTAGCACCTTTTTGATGTATTTCTTGTCAATAACAGTCTCGCAGTTCAACGCCCGAAGTATTTGTACTTTTGCCATTGTCGGCTCTGTAACCTTTAGATCCGCCATGTCGCGTCTATGCGACTGACCTGGCATTTTTTAGTTCCTTGATTGCGCAAGCGGTAGAAACATTTACTCCTTTAGCCTTGAGCCGCTGTTCCATATCGTTGATCAAAAAATAGGCCAGGATATAAGTGTATAGGACGCTGGCCGTGCTTTTGTGCTGTTTGAGCGCAGGTATAAGGAAGCGCCCTTTGTCAGCACTCTGTCCCGGTGTTAGGAGGCACCGGGTTTTTTTGTAACCAGTTTCCGTCGCGGCGCGTCTAATTAATAAATAAGAGGAAAAGAATCAATTTGCACTTTGGGGGTGAGCCTGTTGTACGTTCTGCGTACACGAAAATTAGTTTTCTTTGTCTTTTTTTCGGTATTGGCATATGCGGCCTTGGTATGGGTTTGGCCATGTGTGCCTGTCGAGGCCCAGGCGGGATTGGAACTGTCCACGCGTTACCCAGGCATAACGGCAGCACCAGGGGAGAGCCTTACATTTCCGTTGGATGTGAATAATTACGGTACAGGTTCACAAATTGTGGACCTGAGCGTGGCACAAAAACCCGAGGGCTGGGACGCCACGCTGAAAGGCCGCGGTAGAGTAATTCACAAAGTATTCGTCGGCGGCAAATCTGCTGCTACAGCGGACTTGCACGTTGACGTCCCTGCCGGCGCGGAACCCGGCAGTTACTACGTCACGGTGCGGGCGGCTGGCAGCAGGGGCGGCTGGGATAACTTGCGTTTGGAAATCGTCGTTTCCCGCACGGATGCCGGCGGTGACCAGCTGGTAGCCCAGTACTCGGAACTGAAAGGACCCAGCGACGCCACTTTTAAGTTTAGGGTCGATCTTACCAATAACAGCGCCGAGGAGCAATCATACAGCCTGGGTGCGGCCGTTCCCAGGGGCTGGCAAGTGTCCATCAGCCCGGCATACAAGGATCAGCAAATTGCCAGCATCAGCATTAAGCCCGGGGAAACTGAGGGCCTGGATATAGAGGTTACCCCGCCCGCCCAGGTTAAGGCAGGAGAGTACACCATTCCCATACAGGCGGTAAGCGGCAGCAGGAAAGCCGCCACCGATCTCAAGGTCATTATAACTGGTACCTATGAGCTGGAATTTACCACGCCTTCCGGCCGGTTGAACGCGGACATAGTGGCGGGTGGGGAGAAGAAAGTGACCATGGAAGTAACCAACACGGGCAGTGCCGTTTTGCACAACATCAATTTCTCATCGCGCGAACCGCAGGACTGGTCGGTAAGCTTTGATCCGCCGTCCATAGATGCCCTGGAACCCGGCGAAAGCCGCCAGGTTACCGCCGCCATCAAAGCGGGCGATAAGGCCATTGCTGGCGACTACATAGTTTCCCTAAGCGCTAGGACCATGGAAACCAGGGGACAGGCCGACCTGCGGGTCACCGTAAAAACTTCAACTTTGTGGGGCCTGGTGGGACTTTTCATCGTCCTGCTGGTTATAGCCGGGGTTTATGGAGCTTTTCGTCTGTACGGGAGGCGTTAACATATGGCTGCGGGAGATGCACCGGTTATTGAAACAATAAATTTAACCAAGCGTTACGGAGAAATAACCGCCGTAAACAACCTCAATTTAAAGGTTATGCCGGGCACCGTGTTCGGTTTACTGGGTCCCAACGGGGCGGGTAAGACCACCACCATTCTGATGCTGCTGGGGCTGACCGAACCTTCGTCGGGCCGGGCGATGGTGGGTGGTTACGACGCCACCCGCCACCCGCTGCTGGTCAAATCCATGGTAGGATACCTTCCGGATAATGTGGGCTTTTATGATGAGTTAAGTGGCCGGGAGAATCTGCGCTACACGGCGGCGCTCAACGGCTTACCCCGTGAGCAGGCTGAGGCGAGGATAGACGCCGCACTGGAAAGGGTCGGCCTGGCAGAAGTAGGGGATAGGAAGGTGGGGGAATACTCCCGCGGTATGCGCCAGCGGCTGGGTATCGCCGATGTACTGATAAAAGACCCGCAGATACTTATCCTCGACGAGCCTACCTTAGGGATCGATCCTGAGGGGGCACGCGATTTGCTAAAGCTGATAGAAGAACTGGCGCGGCGGGACGGGCGTACCATTTTATTGTCCTCTCATTTGCTGCACCAGGTTCAGGAAGTGTGCGACCAGGTAGGTATATTTGTGAACGGCAGGCTGATAGCGTGCGGTACCGTTGCAGAGCTGGAAGTGCAGTTGACGGGCGAGGCAATGCTGTTGGAAGTTGCCGCTGTGCCAGATGACGAGGGTTTGCTTAAGCTATGTCGCGAAATGGACGGCGTACAGCAGGTGGAAAAACAGGCTGAATGGCTACTGGTTCGCTGTACCGGTGACATTCGGGATGCTTTGATAAAAAGACTGCACAAAGAAGGTTACCGGTTGCGCCATTTGCGCGTGAAAGGATTTTCCCTGGACGACATATACCACCGTTACTTTACGGAGGGGGTGGTATAATGAGGAAGGGGATGCTTAAACTACAAGGGTGCAACTTATGGGATAAGTTTTATAAGTTTTTCCCGTCCCGGGGAGGAGACGCCGGCGGTACCATTGCACAGGCCAATACGGGCCTTTTGGCCGTGGTACGCAAAGAAATGGCGGACCATCTGGGTGGAAACCGTTTCCTCATCCTCTTTGCTTTGGTGGCAGTAACCGGCCTGGCTTCCATTTACGTGGCTGCCTGGAATATTAGGTCCACGGTAGGGCAGGTGGATAGCGAGTTCGTATTCTTGCATCTCTTTACTACCTCCGGTTCCACCATGCCCCCCTTTATATCTTTTCTTTCTTTTCTCGGGCCCCTGGTGGGGCT
>CAJYBN010000247.1 GCA_913064925.1 uncultured Peptococcaceae bacterium | reverse complement strand
CTGACCCCCGGTACGCGGGATACCAGTGAAACATGGCGCGAAACTTCGGGGGTCCTTATTTCCTCGCTGACATCCTCGTGGTTCAAATATAGACGGGTATTGCCCGCAGCATCAACCCGGAAAAATATCTCCGCCTGCTCCACTGCCCGGGTCAAGGCCTCTTCATCGTTCATATCTATTTTATTCCGCAAAGCCAACAAGGTTACGGCTCTGTACATGGCGCCGGTATCTACGTAAACAAAGCCCAGTTTCTCGGCCACCAGCCGGGCCACGGTACTTTTGCCCGCGCCCGCGGGGCCGTCAATGGCTATTTTTATCGGGCGGGTCATTTGCGGTTTTCACTCCGGATCAGGACATACGATAACTTTTTCGACACTCCGGCTGAATATCCTTTTTTAAAGTAAAAAATAAACCCGGAAAGGGCAAACACCTCCAGGTTTATTATTGCACACAAAGGTAATATAATGTACGGAAAAAACCAGGATAAGATACTTTTATGCAGTCCGTGCCCTCAATTATGGTTTCTCCCTTGGCCGTCAGGCCCGCCACGGCGGCGGCCATGACCATGCGGTGGTCCCCGCGGCTGTCGCAGGTTGTTCCCTGCAGCCTTTGCCCGCCATGAACAACAAACCCGTCGGCTCGCTCTTCCACGCGGGCGCCCATTTTGCAAAGCATATCCACCACAGCGGCGATGCGATCCGTTTCCTTGTAGCGCAGTTCACGGGCATCCCGCACAACCGTTGTTCCGCGTGCATGCGCCGCCGCCACCGCCAGCACCGGCAACTCGTCGATAAGCCGGGGAATAATGTCGCCGCCTATCTCGGTGCCGGTCAGCTCGCTGCTGCGCACCCTGATATCCGCCACGGGCTCACCGTTTACTTCCCTCGTGTTGACGTAAGTAATGTCGGCTCCCATGCGTTGCAGCACTTCTAATGCGCCGGTGCGGGTGGGGTTGATACCCACATTGTTGATGGTAATGTCTGCATCGGGCACCGTAACGCCGGCTACAATAAAAAAAACAGCGGAAGATATGTCGCCCGGCACGGTTATCTTTTTGCCCCGCAGTTCGGGTCGGCCCAATACCGCTATGCGCCGCCCGTCCACTTCCACCCGGGCTCCGAAATAACGAAGCATTCTTTCGGTGTGATCGCGGGACTGTGCCGGCTCAACCACTGCAGTCCAGCCCTCGGCGAACAAGCCCGCCAGCAGCACCGCCGATTTTACCTGCGCGCTAGCCACCGGTGAAACGTATTCCTTCCCGCGCAGCCCGCCTCCCTTAATGGCCAGCGGCGCATAGGCGTTACCGCACCTGCCGGTTATTTGCGCACCCATGGTGCACAGCGGTTCAATGACCCTGCCCATGGGCCGGCGGCGTAAAGACTTATCGCCGGTAAGCACGGAGAAAAACGGGCTCCCCGCCAGCACGCCCGCCATCAGGCGCATGGTGGTCCCCGAATTACCGGCGTCCAAAACATCCTCCGGCTCGCGCAAAGCGTCCATGCCGCGGCCTATTACCACTGCCCTGTCGCCGTCTACGTGCACTTCAACGCCTAAAGCGCGTGCCGCCCGGGCGGTGGACAGGCAGTCATCGCCCGGCAAGAAATTGATGATTTCCGTTTCCCCGCGGGCCAGCGCCCCAATAATAATTGCCCGGTGAGATATGGACTTATCGCCGGGTACGCTGACCGTACCCCTCAACGCCCGCACGGGTTGTACAGACCTATTCAAGCATATGCACCCCTTTACTACGACTTAGCCCGGCACTTGATATCACGCGCCTGTAAAAGCTGCAGGGCCCGCTCCTGTTCACCGGGCGTGGCGAATCCGAGCCTGATGGCGCCGCCGTATCCCTCGCGGGCGCGTAGTATTTCGATTTCCGTTATATTAATACCTGCCTCGCCCAGCAGCCCCGCCAGGCCGGCAATAACGCCGGGCCGGTCGGGTACCGTAACGACGATTTCGTACACATGGGGGAGGTAGCCCCTGGACCGCATGGGCACTTCTTTCCTTATCCTGCTGGCGCGCGATAATAAAGCCGCCAGTTGCGTGCCGTCCCGGCGGCGCAGGGCGCTTTCCATTTCCGCCACGGTTTTGCGGAAGCTTGCCAGCACTTCCAGCACCCGCTCCCGGTTGGATAAAAAAATATCGCGCCACATGGCCGGGTTACCGGCGGCAATCCGGGTGGTATCGCGAAACCCGCCTGCCGCCAGTGCCATGGCCTTGCTGCCAACCGGCATGCCCGCCACCGCGTTGACCAGCGAAGCGGCCACAAAGTGCGGCAGGTGGCTGATGGCCGCCGTCACCAGGTCATGTTCTTCGGGCGGCATTTCCATGATCACGGCCCCCAGGGCGTTTACCACACCGCGCACCCGCTGCAGGGCTACGAGGTCGGTGCGGCTGGTGGGGGTCAACAGGTAATAAGCGTTTTCAAACAAGTAGGGATCGGCACCGCGAAAGCCGGCTGTCTCGGCACCGGCCATGGGATGCCCGCCGACAAAGCGGCCGCCCAACAACGCTTCGGCCTGTTTCACCACCCTTTTCTTGGTGCTGCCTACATCCGTAACCACAGCGCCCGGCTGCAAGAAGTTGCTGATATCGCGCATAATTTGCGGCATCGTTCCCACCGGTGTGGCCAGGAAAACCATGTCGGCTCCGGCCACGGCTTCCCGCAGGCCGGCCGCTTCGTGTATCGCCCCGGCGGCCTGTGCCATGACCAGATTTTCTTCGTTTACATCAACACCGCAAACACGCCCCGCCAAACCCCGCTCGTTAATGGCCAGGCCCAGCGAACCG
Source organism: uncultured Peptococcaceae bacterium (assembly GCA_913064925.1). Taxonomy (GTDB): domain Bacteria; phylum Bacillota; class Desulfotomaculia; order Desulfotomaculales; family Desulfallaceae; genus CAJYBN01. Next base: position 583 of record CAJYBN010000247.1, on the reverse strand, counting down.
CCTATCAGACCCACGCCTATGATGGCGCAGCGCTCAACTAACATAGCCGGCCCAATTTCCTGCCCATAACACGGGCGATGTCATCCAATGTTTGCATCAGCGCGTGGAAGTTCTTGGGGGTTAGTGACTGCGGCCCGTCACAAAGCGCCTCTTCCGGATTAGGGTGTACTTCCACCAGCAAGCCGTCAGCGCCGGCCGCTATGGCGGCCCGGGCCATGGGCTCAACAAATCTCCACTTGCCAATGGCGTGGCTGGGGTCGACAATAACCGGCAGGTGACTCAAGTATTTGACCGCCGGCACAGCCGTCAAGTCCAGCGTATTGCGGGTGTAATTCTCAAAGGTGCGTATACCCCGTTCACACAGGATGACGTCCCTATTGCCTTCGGCCAGGATGTACTCGGCAGCCAGCAGCCATTCCTCTATGGTGGCAGAGAGGCCGCGCTTCAGCAAAACGGGTTTCCCGGCTCTAGCCACTTCCCGAAGGAGAAAATAATTTTGCATGTTGCGCGCACCGATCTGCAGTATATCGGCGTAACGGGCAACCAGGTCCAGAGTACGGGGGTCCATGATTTCGGTTACCAC
>CAJYBN010000246.1 GCA_913064925.1 uncultured Peptococcaceae bacterium | reverse complement strand
TGTGCTCTTCCGATCTCCCAACACCTCCGCCCCCCAAACCGCCATGGCCATAATGCCGGCCCGCAGTACAGCCGGCCCAAGGCCGGTCATCACGGCGTAAAAGAACAGCGCAGGGGCGGCCGCCAAGGGCCAGGCGCGGCGCGGTAACCCCAGCACTCCCGCCAGCAACAGCACCCCGGCCAGCACGTAACCCACGTGCAGGCCGCTCACGCACAGCACGTGGGCGACCCCCGCCCGCGCAAAAACATCCTCGGTGGCCGGGTCTATCACTCCCCGGCTGCCGAACAGCATCCCGCTCAGCACGGCCCCTTGTCGCTCGTCCAGAGTCGCCGCAGCCGCCTCAAGGAGCCTTTGCTTACCCCGCAGGGCCACCCCCAGCAGAGCGTTACCACCGCCCCCGTCCAGCAGCTGCACATTTTCCGGGTTGTATACTCTCAGCAAACAGCGGATACCGCGCCGCTCCAGGTAATCCCGGTAGTTAAAAGCCCCGAAATTACCCGGTTCCCGCGGCCGGTACAAAAAACCCCGCACCCGCAAGCGGTCACCGTAGCCGTAAACCGGCCCATTTCCCCCCACCTTGACCAGTACCGTCCCCTGTACCGCGGCTTGTTTTTTACCGGCGGTCACGGTTTCTGCCGCTAAAATATAAGCGGTGTAACCTAAACCCGGCCTCGGTTCCTGAGTCACTTTTCCCTCCAGTACAACAAAATGGCCCGCAAAACGTTCGGGGCCGTTGAGGTAGGCGGCGTCGTCTACCGAGGCGCTGACCCAACCCAGGAAGACAAACAGCAAAATAAAAGACCGGCGGTTTTCCCGCCAGTCCAATACATAACCGGCCAAGGCCGCGCAAAAAGCGGCCACGGCCAGGAAAAAAGTCACGCCGGCATCTATATTAAAGAAACGGTTAAACAGTATACCTGCAATAAAACTGGCGGCAACAACCAGCAAGGGGCGGTTCATTGACGGACACCGGTGGCCATGGTTTTACTGGCAACATAATATAAAATATCCAGACTGCAGGCAATACCTTAAATGTTAACGTACACGCACTACTTTGAAGAATGTGCATCCTTATATTTAACCATGGGGCACTTTTTGCACACGTGCAGCCCGGGCCACTCCTGACCGGGCGAACCAATCATAGACGCACCGCCGTACTTGGCCGTGCGGCGAACCAGCTGCCGGGCTACAGCACCGATATCGCCGCCGGGAATATAAACATTAACCTCGCCTTTTTCGGTTTTACCTGAAGTATAACTGCCCGCACACATGGTGTTCATGTTGGGTTTTTGCTCGTTATAGCACCAGACCATGCCGCCGCATACAGCCGAATTTATCGTATGGTTGAACTGCAGCGCGGGACTGGCCTTGGTACCCCCTATATAATCATTTAAAATATGGTAGGCCTGCAACGGGTTGGCAACGATAAAAACTACGTCGGGGTCCACCGGTGTCCTCCCTAAAGGAGAGGTCATAAAGCCCTTCAGCTTGCCCAGGGGCAGCATAGGCTTGGCCAGCAGGCATTCCTTAGCCCACGCCCAGTCGGCGGTATATTTGACGTGTTCCTCAACCTCTTCGTCGCTGGCCGCCCGAAAGCCCAAGCAGGTCTTGGCATTGCCGCACATCAGGTTTTCTTCACTTGCCTTGACAATATAATTATTCATGCGGGAAGCCAAGGCGATTTGACAAACCGTCATTTTGGAACCAGGAACCTTTTCGGCCTGAAAACTATCGTATTCCGCGCTGTCCCAGAAAAATTTTACAGCCACGGGATGGTAATCCAGCTTATATAAGTACTCCATGGCCTCGGCCATTTCGGCGTAAGTCAATTGGGCCTTTTGCGCAAGCTCTTCCACATTCAACAACACCCTTCCATCCCTCCCCTAAGAATACCATATTACGGCAACTGCAGCCGGCGCACCGGTATCGCAAACCATTAGCGTTGCTAATTGTAAAAATAACTAATTGTTATGATAAAAATAACAAATTTTAAGCTTCCTTTATGTCAGCCCAGCGACAAATTGACCGTCTTTCTGACGACAAAAACTTATTCAGTTGACGACAATCCGAGGAAAACCCGTCACCCGGTTCAAGACGTTATTGGCCATAAAAAACCGGCGCAAAAGCCGGTTGACATGCTAAAAATCAATTGAGTTTTAATCTACGCAAATCAACTCCCGTATTTGTTCAAAACGCTTTTCGCCGATCCCCGATACGTTTTGCACGTCTTCAATAGATAAGAAAGGACCGTGTTTCGCCCGGTAGTCAATGATTCGCTGGGCTAATGAAGGACCAATCCCCGGCAGGCTTTCCAACTCCGCCCGGCCGGCATTGTTGATATTGATTCGCCCGGGCGCCGTGCCGTATGACGTCCCCGAACCGGCGGCAGCCAGAGGCGAGCTATTGCCGATGCCGCCGGACACATCCCTTTGTTTGATTTCTTCCAAGCTGTAAACCATTATCTGCTGCCCGTCCTGCAAGGGCGCGGCCAGGTTCAGGTAGTCCAGCGCCGAATGTTCGGTGGGCTGGGCCAAATTGACGGCATCCACCACCCGGGAACCCGGGGGCAGGCGATAAACTCCGGGCTTTTTCACCTCACCGGCCACGTGCACCACAATATCCTCAATATCCTCAGTTTTTTGCTCCCCCTCTTCCTTCCCTGCCGGCTCAGCTTCTCCGGCACCTAACGTATCTGCCGCCTCCACTACCAGTTCTTGCCGGTTATCCCCCTGCCGCAGCAAGGCGTATTTGTACCCGGCACCAAACAAAAGACAGGCTGCCATCACCAACAATACCAGCTGGTGCCTTTTTTCCAGTTGAAACATCAAAAACACCGCCCTGCAAAAAGTTACCCCGGGAAAATTCTCCCTTTCCGGTCAAAATTCCTCTTTTTTAAGAAAACATTCCGTAAGGTGTCCACTGGCGTTTTGTTACAGGAATTAACACGGGAGCGGCGAAAATATTATCGTTAATAAATTATTCACGGAAAGGATGAAGTGGCATGGCCCTGCTGCGCTGCCTGTTATTTGTGCCCGGCACCGACCGGAAAAAGATGGAAAAAGCCTTTTCCCTGGATGCCGATGGCGTAATCCTGGACTTGGAAGACGCAGTGGCCCTCAGCGAAAAAGAAACCGCCCGCCGGGTGGTCAGCCAAATAATCCGATCCTCGCAGCTACCGCCTATCTTCGTGCGCGTTAACGGCGCGGCAACAAGTTTTATACTGGCCGACCTGCAGGCCGTAGTATACAGCGGGATTCGGGGAATTATGCTGGCCAAGTCCGAAAGCGCGGAAGAAGTCCGCCGGGCAGACTGGCTGATCGGGCTGCTGGAAGAAGAGCGGGGCATTCCCCGCGGTACCCTGGAACTCATACCCTTTGTTGAAAGCGCCCGGGGTATTGAAAGTGCCAACGCCGTGGCCGC
>CAJYBN010000245.1 GCA_913064925.1 uncultured Peptococcaceae bacterium | reverse complement strand
GGCCACCCTTTGTATCGGCGGGGGACAGGGAGTTGCCCTGGTGGTGGAAAACATCTTATAAACTTATAATTTACTGAGGAGGGGTGAACATTGGAAGTTAAGAAGATAATGGTTGTGGGAGCCGGGCAGATGGGCTCGGGTATCGCTCAAGTTGCAGCTGCGGCGGGATTTGAAGTAATATTGAACGACATCGAGCAAAAGTTTGTGGACAGGGGTTTGGGGGTAATAGAAAAAAACCTGAACCGCGACGTGAGCAAGGGCCGGCTGGATGAAAGCGGCAAGAAGGATATATTAAACAGGATCAAACCCTCCGTCAGCCTACAGGACGCTCAGGATATAGATGTGGCCATAGAGGCGGTTATAGAAAACATGGAAATAAAAGGTAAAATTTTCCGCGAGCTTGATGAAATCTCCCCCCAGCACGCCATACTGGCTACCAACACGTCTTCTCTACCCATTACAGAAATAGCCGCTACCACCAAGCGCCCGGAAAAGGTTATCGGCATGCACTTTATGAACCCGGTTCCGGTTATGAAGCTGGTGGAAATTATTCGGGGGCTTGCCACCGCGGATGAAACTTTTGCCGTTGTCAAAGAACTCAGCGAGCGCATGAACAAGGTACCCGTGGAGGTAAACGACGCCCCCGGTTTTGTGAGCAACCGGGTGCTGATACCCATGATTAATGAAGCCATCTTTTGCGTTTACGAGGGGATCGCCACCCCGGAGGCCGTAGACCAAGTAATGAAACTGGGCATGAACCACCCTATGGGACCGCTGGCACTGGCTGACTTGATAGGGCTGGACACCTGCCTGTATATCATGGAAGTGCTGCACGAGGGGTTGGGCGACAGCAAATACCGGCCTTGCCCGTTGCTGCGCAAGTATGTGGCTGCCGGGTGGCTGGGCAGGAAGACCGGTCGCGGGTTTTACGTCTACGATAAATAATAAGCTTACCCCGAAGGAGGGATTTCTTTCATGAGTTGGAATAATATTTTACTGGAAAAGGAAGAAAACATAGCTGTTCTTACCATCAACAGGCCTAAAGTGCTCAATGCATTGAACGCGGAAACCTTAAGGGAAATTGATGAAGCTGTGGAGCAACTGGGCAATGATGAAGGAGTCCGGGTGATCATCATCACCGGGGCGGGTGATAAGGCTTTTGTAGCGGGCGCCGACATAGCATTCATGCAGGCGTTGAAACCCCTGGAGGCCAGGAAGTTCTCCCGCCTTGGCCAAAAGGTGTTCAGTAAGATTGAGAACCTGCCGCAGCCTGTCATTGCAGCCATAAACGGTTTCGCTCTGGGCGGCGGGTGCGAGCTGGCTATGGCCTGCGATATAAGGGTGGCTTCAGATAAAGCCAAATTGGGTCAGCCCGAGGTTAGCCTGGGAATTATTCCCGGTTTCGGTGGCACCCAGAGACTGGCCAGACTGGTAAATCTCGGTTGGGCCAAAGAGATAATTTTAACGGCCGACATGTATGATGCTGAAACGGCTCAGCGCATCGGCCTGGTAAATCATGTGGTGCCGGCCGACCAGTTGATGGAATTTTGCAAGGGCATGGCCAAGCGCATTGCCAGCCGCGGTCCTGTAGCCGTCCAACTGAGCAAGGAAGCAGTTAACGAAGGCCTGGAAATGGATTTGGAAAAAGCCCTGGCGCACGAAGCCGATGTGTTCGGGGTGGTGTTTGCCACGGAAGACAGGGAAGAAGGAATATCAGCTTTCCTCAATAAAAAGAAACCTGAATTCAAGGGCAAGTAAAGCGTTCAAGCAGGCGGTAAATTGTTGCAAAAACCTTTGATCTTTGATAAGGTACTCTTTTTTCAGGGTGAACAACGTGCGGAGCGTTGTGTGACAACTTTCAGTGATGTAGAGGGGTGAAGCCGGGAGGCGGTGCGCAAGATGCGTGCGCCTTCCAAATGGAGGTAGAAAATTAAACCCTGGGATAGCCGATTATTAAAGTAAACCTGGCGTTGCCCGGCGCGGAGTTTGGGGTGGGCGCCGGTAACAAAAGTGCCCTTTGCGAATATTACAAGCGGCTTTAGAAGCCGCTTTTTCTTCGCCCAAGAAAGGGTAATAGGGTAATAAAGAAGTTGTAAGAAGGACATTACCAGGCGGTCTAGAATAAGTTACTATTACGAAACAGCCGAAAAGTTGCAACACGGGGTGAGTGCATGGATCTGACCTGGCTGGTTTTAATACTGTGTCCCTACATGCTGCTTTATTTTTACCTGTGGGATTTTACTAACTGGGAACATAAACGAATTGTCATTTTTTGGAGCATAGGTTTAGTGATTATCATATCCGTTTATCTGATCATAGATTATGTCAATCCGGATCACCCGCCCTTTCCTGGTTTATTTTAGCGCCCGCCGGAGTTGCCCGGGCGCTATGTTATGGCTGCGGCCTTTTTGCCAGCGGTGGCATTATGGTATATAATAAATAAATCGGGAGGATATAAGGCCAATGCATAACAATGATTTTCCCAAATATCACGTTATAACCTTCGGCTGTCAAATGAACGAACACGATTCCGAGCGTATTGCCGGCCTGCTGGAAAACATTGGATACACGCCCGCCAAAGAACAAAAAGAGGCCGATGTGATTATTGTAAACACGTGCTGTGTACGGGAAACGGCGGAAAACAAGGTTTTCGGCCTTTTGGGGCGGCTGGGTCAGATGAAGAGGCAAAACCCCAGTCTCATCATCGGCATGGGCGGGTGCATGGCCCAGCAAAAGCACATTCCGCAAAGAATTAAGCAGCGTTTTCCTTACATCGATATTGTTTTCGGCACCCATAACATTCATATGCTGCCCGAGCTACTGGAACGGGTAAGGAAACACGGGAGGCAAGTAATCGATGTTTGGCCGGACGGCCAGGAAATTATCGAAGGTTTGCCGGCTAGAAGATTTCACCGCGTTAGAGCTTGGGTAAGTATTACGCACGGGTGCAATAATTTTTGTACTTACTGTATCGTACCTTACGTGCGGGGCAGGGAAAGAAGCAGGCGCCCCGAAGCGATAGTTGCAGAAATAGAGGAACTAAGCCAAAATGGCTACAAGGACGTTACCCTGCTGGGGCAAAATGTTAATTCGTACGGTAAGGATCTGCCCGGCGGCATTGATTTTGCCGACTTGCTGGTCAAGGTGAACCAGATCGAAGGCATTGAGAGAATTCGCTTTATGACTTCTCACCCCAGGGACTTTTGTGATAAACTAATTGAAACAATTGCCTACCTGTCAAAAGTGTGCGAACACGTCCACCTTCCGGTGCAGGCCGGGAGCAACAGGATTCTGCAGAGGATGAACCGGGGTTATACCAGGGAAGATTATTTTACGCTGGTGGATAAAATTAGATCGGCGGTACCGGGAGTTTCTCTTACCACGGATATTATGGTGGGCTTTCCTGGTGAAACCGATGCTGATTTTGCCGACAC
>CAJYBN010000244.1 GCA_913064925.1 uncultured Peptococcaceae bacterium | reverse complement strand
TAACTGGCTGCTGTTTTAAAAAGGGCGTTTGCCGTACGTAAGCATGGCACCTTTGGGCCTGCCCGTACTGCCCGAAGTATATACCATTAAGGCTACATCCTCCCAAAGATCCACCTCGATACGCGGCACTTCGGGCTGCCGGCTGTTCAACAAGTCCATTAAATCATACGTGCCCGGAAAGCGTTTTTTCTCCTGGGTCAGTTCCGCGGGCACAGGGATGGACGGTTCCCCGGGGGCAAAATCCGCATAGTTTGTTAAAACGACCAGCTCAAGGTCAGTTTTGTCCAAGATCTTTTTCACCACCGGGTACAAATCGTCGCTGGCAAAAATGGCCTTGGCACCCATGTCGTTGACTTCGTACTCCAGTTCCCATTCTTTAAACATAGGGCTTGCCGGGCCCACTATGGCGCCTATCTTCTGCAGGGCGTAATGGGCAATGATGTACTGAGGACAGTTTTGCATAAACAGAGCCACCCGGTCGCCCTTTTGCACGCCCTTGGACAACAAAAACCCCGCTATATTGTCTGAATACCGGTCCAACTGCCGCCAGGTGATTTCCCTTCCGTAATAAATGTAAGCCACCCGGTCCGGCATTTCTGCCGCGTTAGCACGCAAGTACTCGTGCAGGGGTTTTTCTCCCAACCTGTAAACCAGCTTTTTCGGCACACCGGCCGGCCAGCTTTTTTCTACCCATATCCTTTGCACCAAAAACACTCCTTTCAAAAATTAATTGTTTAATTTTTTAACAAAACCGATTTGGTTATGTAATTCCAAACTGCAAAAAATATACCGCTATATTCACATCAATTTGTCCAAAAAATGTTTGACATAATTTTTGTAATTTTATATATTTTAATTAAAACCGGCCAGCCGGTCTGTCAGTTAAACTAAGTAAAGGAAAGGTTATCTAACATGGATACAAGGAGTAAAATAATTCAGGCGGCCGTGCAGCTGTTCGGCCAAAAAGGTTACTATTCCACCTCCATCCAGGAAATAAGCGAACACGCTGGAGTAAGCAAGGGAGCAGTGTTCCACTATTTCCCCAACAAAAGCGACTTGCTTTTCGTTATTCACGACATACATATCAACATCCTGCTGGAACACGCAGCACACATACTAGAACAAAACGAGCTAACCGCTGCCGGCAAGCTGCGCGCCATGATCACGGACCTGATCCAAGTCTTAACGGATTACAAGCTTTACGCCATTGTATTTTTCCAGGAATTCAGGCATATAACCGACGCCGAAAAATTAGCCGCCATTAAGAAAAAGCGCAACGAGTACGAAAAAGCTTTCCGGGTGGTCTTGCGCCAGGGGCTGGAAAACGGGGAATTCAGGCCGGATTTAAACATCAACCTGGCGGTTAAAGGCATCCTCGGCATGTGCGATTGGACCACCCAGTGGCTGAAACCCGAAGGACCTTTGACGCCCGAACAAATCGGACAGTTGTTCGGGGACATGCTGCTCAACGGCATTTCAGCAACCAAATAAACCGAATCAAAGGAGGTAAGAGAAGGTTGCTTATGGGTAATACTGACGCCGGTCCAGCTGCTAGCTCGTGCGGGCTGCGGCCGTGCATTTATCTGCAGGGTATTTTAAATCTCATCGATTGTGGCGTATTCGTTTTGGAAAACGGTCAAGTTACGGTCTTCAACCGCGCAGCAGAAAAGCTCACCGGTATTAAAGCCGGGGAGGTTGTCGGCAGGGACATAAATGAAGTATGCCGTCGCCATGCCATTTGCCGCGACCTCTTTAATGGCAGCAGGGCCGTCAGGGGCCAGTTGAAGGGCCCCGGCGGATTGCCTTTACAAGTAGACCGTACCTTCGTCGCCGGAGCACTGGTGGTAACCCTGCAAAATGCGGAAACGCCCCGCCGCACACGCAGCCACGGCCTGGAAGCTAAGTTCAGGTTTAGCGACATAGTGGGCCACAGCGCCATGATTCAGGAAACCATCCGCGAGGCCAGGAAATACGCCCACTCTGAAGCAACCGTACTGATCACCGGAGAAAGCGGCACGGGCAAGGAGCTGTTTGCCCAAAGCATCCACAACGAAAGCAGCAGGCGCGAAGGTCCCTTCGTGGCGGTAAACTGCGCAGCCCTGCCCGAAAACCTGCTGGAAAGCGAGCTGTTCGGTTATGAAGAAGGTGCCTTTACCGGCGCCCGCAGGGGCGGTAAGCCAGGGCTGTTCACCCTGGCCCACGGCGGTACCATATTTCTGGATGAAATAAGCGAGCTGAGCCCGGCACTTCAGGCAAGGCTCCTGCGGGTACTGCAGGAAAAGCAAGTGATGCCGGTAGGCGGGCAAAGAGTATACCCGGTGGACGTCAGGATCATCAGCGCCACCAACCAGGATCTGAAAAAACTAGTAAAGGAAGGCCGCTTCCGCAAAGACCTGTATTTCAGGTTAAACGTGCTAAACCTGCACATTCCCCCTCTCCGGGACAGGCTGGAAGACGTTCCCGCATTGTTCAGGCACTTCCTCGGCCGGCTGGCCGGCACCAGCAACCTGGACCTGCCACGAGCAGAAGACAACTGGCCCCATTTACTAAAAAACTACCTGTGGCCGGGTAACGTGCGGGAGCTGGAAGGATTTGCGGCAAGGTACGCGGCTTTGGGCGAGGAAGATGTGAGCACCCGGGCCACTTTCCGCAAGTTGTTTAACAAGTTAACCGGCCTGGAGGTACCGGTCGAAACGGCACATAAAAAAAAGATCGTCATTGAACTGGGCAACATGAACGAGATGGAAAAGCAAATTATTATTGAAGCTCAAAAAATCATCCGCGGCGGTAAAAGCGAGCTGGCCAAAGTGTTGGGGGTAAGCCGCACCACACTCTGGAAAAAGCTGCGGGAACTGGACGACGAATACCGCCGCGCCGCCGGGTTCGGCAATAGGAAAGACTAAGGGAAAGAACGGCGATGAAAAATAAATTCAATTTCCGCCACCCCATTCGGGTCAGGTACGCCGAAATAGACGGGCAAAAAATCGTATTTAACGGGGTATACCTTACATACATGGACGTCGCATTCACCGAATACTTGCGCAACCTGGGTTTGCAGTTTAAACCCGGCACCCAGCAGCAGTTTGATTTCGTAGCGGTCAAAACAACCCTGGAATTTAAAAGCCCGGCTTATTTCGATGAAGTGCTGGAAGTATACTGCAGGGTTGCCCGTATGGGAAATACCAGCTTCACGGTTGAATTTGCCATTTACAAGGAAAACAGTTCAACCCTGGTGCTGGTCGCCGATATGGTATACGTGTGCGTTGATCCCGTAAAAGGAACCAAAACGCCCCTGCCCGGCTTTTTCAGGGAAAAGGTGGCGCTATGGGAAAAGGATGGGGAACAATGAACGTTTTTCGGCGCAGCAAGTTCGTGGTGGCCGACAAGACCGGAGCCGGCTTACTGCAAGTAAGGGCCGTGCTGCTGGACACCATTCACGAAATGGAAGT
>CAJYBN010000243.1 GCA_913064925.1 uncultured Peptococcaceae bacterium | reverse complement strand
CGACGCTCTTCCGATCTGCAGCAGGTATTCCAGCTCTACCAGCTTGTATTGGGTGTTAACGGTAACCAGCACGGCACCGATTTTGGCACTGGCAAATTGGACCATCACCCATTCCGGCACATTGGGCGCCATGATGGCAATATGGTCACCCCGTCTGACGCCCAGAGCCATCAAACCCTTGGCCACCCGGTTACATTCGTGTAAAAACTGCCGGTAGTTGTACCTGACGTTACCCTCGGGATAAACCAGCGCTTCGTTATATGGATACTTGTTGGCCGCGTGGTCCAGCAAATCCCCTATGGTAACGGGCCCGGTATGATGCAAAACCGTTACCTCCCATCGGCAGGTGCAAAAATACAACACCAAAAACCTCTCGCCCATAGGGACGAGAGGTTTTCCCGTGGTACCACCCTAATTGATAAAGTCAAATGGTGGAGCTGGCGGGACTCGAACCCGCGTCCTCTTCCATGCCAAGGAAGCGCGCTCCCTCTGCGCCACAGCCCCATGACCTTAACCACTTAATGTGATAACGGCACACTCCGTCCCGGAATACTCACCTTCTCCCGGGCAACTCCGGGGCGAGTTCATCCGCCCAGAAACACCGCCTTACACCACCCGGCGGCTCTCTGCAGGAGCTTGCGGGCTATTACTCCCCTTCACCGCTTTTTCCGCACTACAACTGTGCAATATTATAAGATAAACTCTATGCAAAGTCAATGCAAAGAATTGTTTTTTACATGCTAAGGGGGTGCTCTATCACCCTGGCATCTCCCCACAGGTGCTCCAGGTTGTAAAAACGGCGTTCCTCTTCGTTAAAGATATGCGTCACCACCGAGCCGTAATCCAGCAGGATCCACCGGCCGGCACGAAATCCCTCTTTGCGCGGCTTACCCGCTCCGCACTGTTCCAGGCGCTCCTCAATGGCCTCGGCGATGGCCCGCGCGTGGACAGGCGAGGTGCTGCTGCAAATCACGAAGTACTCGGCCAAAATGGACACCGTGCCGATGTTCAATACGGTAATATCCATCGCCTTCTTATCTTCCGCCGCCTTAACAGTAGCATGGACAACAGCCTGCGGATCAATCGTCAACAAGCAATCCCTCCAAATAATTTAATATACATTTATACATTCATATTCGCCCACAGCGGGAAAGTTCCTGCCGGCCGCTTGAAAAACAAAAGATTACTTTTTCGGCGCGGCCATTTCCAACAGCAGCCGGTTGCGGGCGTCAATCATTTGCGGGTGCAGCAGCCGGCCGTCCCGCAGGGCCAGGCCAATGGCCATGTCAAAACAGGCCAGTAGAGCCCGGTTCAAATCCCGCCGGGCGAGGGCCCTGATATTTTCCACGCCGGAGAAGCGGCGGCCGGGTTCCACCTTGTCGGCGACAAAAACCACCTTGTCCAGCAAATGCATGGTACCATCTCCCAGGGTATGGCGGGCAATGGCCCCCAGCACCGCCTCGTCTTCCACGCCGAACTGTTCCCGGACCAGGCGGGCGCCCACCGGGGCGTGCAGCAGCACCGGCAGCACCTGCTCCACGCCGCTGACGGGTATACCGTAGCTTCGCGCCAGGGCCAGCAATTCCCCGCCCGGTAAATTCCTGGCGCAGTCGTGCAGCAGCCCCGCCAGCGCCGCCCTGTCCGGTTCAGCGCCGTGCAGCCGGGCCAGGTACACCGCGACGTCTCTTACGCCCAATGAATGATTCAGCCTTTTAGCATCCAGCATGCCTCTAAGTTTTTGTAAATAAAACCCGCCTGCCAACTCCACCTCTCCCCAAAAGAAAACCCCCCGGTCAGGAGGTGCTCTTAACCATCACTGGTATTGTTCTCTGGGCCGGGCTTCGTTTACGGTGATAACCCGCCCTTCAAGCTCGGTACCGTTTAAAGCCGCGATCATCCCGTCGGCATCCTCGTCGTTGACCTCCACGAAGCCAAAACCCCGGGAGCGCCCGGTTTGCTTGTCGGTGATGATACGGCTTTCCAGAACTGTACCGTACCTGGAAAAAACCTCGGTCAAATCCTCGGCTTTGGTCTTCCAGGGGAGATTGCCCACGTATAGGGTGCGTGCCACCAGATCACCTCTTTTCCGTTACGGCTTGCCTGCCGAATGACTCTGTGTGTATTATTTTGCAAAAACATGGTGCCTATACAAACAACATTTGGCGCCAGAAATTCAACTCCTGTACAGGCTATGCTGGTAGATGTACTCCTCCACCGCCTTGGGCAGCAGGTATTTGATGGGCCTGCCCTCCCGCACCCGCCGTCTGATGTCGGTGGATGAGATAGCCAAGGCGGGCACCTCCAGCGTTTTAATGCGAGCCACGCTTGCCGGCGGCAGGTCGCCCAGTTTCCGGTCCAGGCTTCCCAGCCGGTACCCCGGCCGGGTAGCGGCGATAAAGCAGCATTTCTGCAGCAATTCGTTGACATTTTTCCAGGTAAGTATCTCCAGCACGGCATCAGCGCCGGTGATAAAGAACAGCTCCCACCCGCAGTACATTTCCTGCATAGCCCTGACCGTGTCGATGGTATACGACGGCCCTTCTCTGTGAATTTCCAAATCGGAAACGGCAAAGGAAGGGTTGGTGGCCACCGCCCGTACGGTCATCTCCAACCTGTGGTGGGGAGGAGAGATATCCTTCCTGGTTTTATGCGGCGGGATGCCGGCAGGAATAAAAATAACCTTTTCCATGCCGAACTGGTACCTTGCTTCCTCGGCCGCAACCAAGTGACCGTGGTGGATGGGGTCAAAGGTCCCACCCATCAGGCCGATTCTTTTTGTTGCTTTGCGGTTGGCATGCGCCCCCATTCGGCAACCCCGTCACCATTGTAATTGTTTTTGCCGTGCAAATCAATAACCACCGCGCTGCTATCCGCTGCGGGAACGGGCAGGCGACGCCCGCAGCGGGTTGTCACTTCCTGATCTGCCCCGCGCCGAACACGATGTACTTGAAGGTGGTCAATTCCTTCAATCCCATGGGACCGCGGGCGTGCAGCTTTTGAGTACTGATGCCGATTTCGGCCCCGAAACCGTACTGAAAGCCGTCGGTAAAACGGGTGGAAGCGTTGACATAAACGGCCGCCGCGTCAACTTCGCGCAAAAACCGCATGGCCCGTGTGTAATTTTCCGTGATGATGGCTTCCGAATGCTTGGTGCCGTAGCGATAAATGTGGTCCAGAGCCTCGTCCATGTTGTTCACCACCTTGACGGCGATGATCAGGTCCAAAAATTCCGCAGCGTAGTCTTCCTCGGTGGCGGGCTTCACCCAGCCGGCCACCTCCCTGGTCCGCGGGCAGCCGCGCACCTCCACGCCGGCTTCCTTGAACGCCTCCAGCATGCCGGGCAGGAAGGCCTCCGCCACCTCCCGGTGCACCAGCAGCGATTCGATGGCGTTGCACACACCGGGGCGCTGGCACTTGGCGTTGATAACCACGGCTCGCGCCATGTCCAGGTCGGCATACCGGTCGACATACACGTGGCAGTTACCTACACCGGTTTCTACCACCGGTACGCTGGCATT
>CAJYBN010000242.1 GCA_913064925.1 uncultured Peptococcaceae bacterium | reverse complement strand
TACTGGCTCGGACCTGGCCGCTATCCGCACCACCGCCGCCAAGGACGGCGCGCATTACGTGCTCAACGGCACTAAAACGTTCATTTCCAACGGCCTGCTGGCCGACCTGGTCATCGTGGCCTGCAAAACCGACCCCAAGGCCAGTCCCCCGCACCGGGGCATCAGCCTGCTGGTGGTGGAAAGAGATACCCCCGGCTTCTCCCGGGGGCGCAAGCTGGAAAAGATGGGCCTGCACAGCCAGGACACCGCGGAGCTCATCTTTGAAGACTGCCGGGTACCCGCGGAAAACCTGCTGGGGCGGGAAAACATGGGTTTTCTTTACCTGATGGAAAAACTGCAGCAGGAGCGGCTGGTATGCGCCATTATGGCCCAGGGCATGGCGGAAAGGATGCTCGGTTACACCGTGGAATACTGCCAAAACCGGCGCATCTTCGGCCAGCCCGTGGCCAAGTTCCAGCACAACACCTTCAAGCTGGCGGAAATGGCCACGGAAGTGGAGCTGGGGCGGGCCTTCCTGGACCGGCTGCTGGAAAAGCACCTGGCCGGCGAGCGCATTGTCAAAGAAGTGTCCATGGCCAAGTGGTGGATCACCGAAATGACCAACCGGGTGGCCTACCACTGCCTGCAGCTGCACGGGGGGTACGGTTATTCCGAGGAGTACCCCATATGCCGCGATTTCCGCGACGTGCGCATTTTCAACATTTTCGCCGGCACTACCGAAGTGATGAAAAGCATCATCGCCAAAGAAATGGGCTTATGACGGGTACGCCGCCCGGCGGGCAAAGAGCAGGGTTGACAACCGTGTAAACGGGAAGTTCCTCCCCGCCCGCAACTCCCCGGGACGGTACCTGCGCCGCCGGTTTCCGGCCCAATCCTTTTTGCCAAGCGAAGAAAATGGTGACGGGTGAATACCCGTTGCCCCCTCTTTTTCAACAATTAACAATTGTAAATAACAACCAATATTGATTGAGAGACCTTCATTATGTGCTTGAAATTTTACTCAGAAACGAGGTCTCTCTTTTGCTTCCATATAGTAAAAAAGTCATTTTTCATTCGAGATAAATTCTTAGAATTTTATTGACAATATCGACAGAAAGATATAACTTGTTAACAAAATCATTAGCTATGGATACGGCGACGCCATAACCAATCTCATAAACCCATTCTGGACACTGGCTTTTTGCCAATAATGAGTAAGCTAATGAATATCCGCCCAAGAGACTTCATGGGCTATACAGCACTACTGTGTATCATTTTCTTTATCATTTTCAGCATAATTCAGCATAATAATTTTCATTGTCCGGGCGTAATATGCAAATTAATAAACGTCTCAAAGGAGGGTTTTTAACTTGGACAAACGCATTGTTACAGCAGCCATTACCGGCGGCATTCACACGCCAAGCATGTCTCCTTATTTACCGATCACCCCGAAGCAAATTGCCGAGGAAGCCGTGCGTTCTTATGAAGCCGGCGCGGCTGTAGCCCACGTGCACGTGCGGGATCCCGAAACCGGCATGCCGGTAGCCAACATGGACTATTTTCAAGAAGTTGCTTCTTACATCAAATCCCGCTGCGACATGATTATTTGCTTTACCACCGGCGGCGGCATGGGCATGTCGGTGCAAGACCGCATCAAGGTTGTAACCACTTTTGAACCGGAACTGGCCTCGTGCAACTTCGGTTCCATTAATTTCGCCTTGTTTCACGTACTGGACCGCATGAAAGATTTCAAGTTCGAATGGGAAAAACAATACCTGACCATGTCGGAAGATCATATCTTCCCCAATACCTTTAAAACACTGCGGGAGTACGCTGAAATTTTCAATAAATACGGCACCAAGCCCGAAATGGAAATATACGATACAGGCATGATTAACAACGTGGCCTTCATGGTGGAAAAGGGGCATTTTAAGAAACCTGTATACTTACAGTTTGTAATGGGTATTTTGGGCGGCATACAACCCAGCGTAGACAATTTGTTGTTTATGTATAACTCCGCCAAGCAGCTGCTGGGTGATTTCCAGTGGTCCGTTTGCGCCGCAGGCAAACACCAAATTAACATGTGCAACCTCGCATTGTTAATGGGAGGACACGTGAGAGTAGGCTTGGAAGACAGCCTTTACCTGGCCAAGGGGGAAATGGCCAAGAGTAATGCCGAACAGGTAGAAAAGATTGTTAGAATCGCCAGGGAATTAGGAATCGAACCAGCCACTCCCAGTGAAGCAAGGAAAATACTGGGCTTGAAAGGGCTTGATAAAGTAAAGTATTAGCAATGTAAAGTATAGCAATGCACTTATGAAATTTGCTAAATTGTAAAGCATAAAAATTCTTGCAAATACAAGCTCAACCCAGCCCGGCGCTAAATGTTGGTATTACCGGCCGCGCGCAGGTTGAGCATATTTTTTATTTTTATTATTATTTTACTTAAATACCAAGAAAGAGGTGGTTTATTTTTATGACCAGGCGTATAATCGATCTCTCGGTGGCCATTGAAGACGGATTACCCAGCGACCCGGAGCCCATGATTCCCCGAATTAATTACATGAACCACGAACAGGGCGCGGACAGCATGATTACCTTCTTTCCCGCCGCGACCAAGCAGGACCTGCCCAAAGGCCTGGGATGGGCCATGGAATCCATGCAAATAACAACGCACAGCGGAACTCACCTTGATGCTCCCTGGCATTACCACCCAACCATGGACGGGGATAGCACCAAAGCGCTTACCATAGATGAAATCCCCCTGGAATGGTGCTTTAGCGACGGCGTTAAACTTGATTTCAGCGACAAGCCCGACGGCTATTTGGTTAAAGCCAGCGACCTGGAAGAAGCGTTAAACAGAATAAATTATAAAATAAAACCTTTAGATATTGTGTTAATCCATACCGGAGCCTCACAGGCATGGGGTAAGCCGGAATACCTGGTCAAAGGATGCGGCATGGGGCGCGAGGCCACCTTATGGCTGCTTGAACAGGGAGTAAAAATAACGGGAACGGATGCCTGGAGTTGGGACCGGCCCTTAAGTTTAATTGCCAAGGAATTTGAGCAAACCCGTAACGCCTCGATTATTTGGGAAGGCCATTTTGCCGGCATTGAAAAAGGTTATTGTCATATAGAAAAACTATGCAATCTGGAACAGCTGCCCCCAACGGGATTTAAAGTTGCTTGTTTTCCCATTAAAATTAAATCCGCCAGCGCCGGCTGGGTGCGTGCAGTAGCTATTATAGACTGATATTGCAATTTAAGTTACCCATATTTTAACCCCCGTTTTTCAACGGGGGTTGTTTAACCCATTTAACCCATCAAGATCATTGACAGCTTGACAGCTACATCCGCATTAAAACGTTAAGCCATATGTTACTGTTCACCGCCTTACATCACTTAGAAAAGCAACCGAAGAATTAGAACAGCAATTACTTGGCATAGCCATGTGTGACCTCCTCCCCCTAATAAATTGGGGGGCATCCGGGAGCGACTAAGCTCCGGAAGCCAGGGCCATGTTATGTACCCTGGAGGTTTCCGT
>CAJYBN010000241.1 GCA_913064925.1 uncultured Peptococcaceae bacterium | reverse complement strand
GTCGGAGGTGGGACATGCCCTTTTCAAAGCGGCCAGCCGCATGTTCCAGCAAATAGAGACCATCATGGACTCGGCCCACAACGGAATAATAGCCATCGACAGCAATGGAATAGTGACCACCTTCAACCAGGCCGCCGAGAAAATTACCCGCCGCAAAAAAAGCGAAGCGCTGGGGCGCCATCTGTCGGAAGTGATCATCCCCCAGGGCCTGCTGGACATTTTAAAGGACGGCAGTTACCAGTTACATTACAAGTTTACCGTGGAATACTCCTCGGGCACGCACACCTACCTCACCAACCGCAGCCCCATCATAGAAAACGGCCGGGTGGTGGGCGCCATTGGCGTTTTCCAGGATATATCCGAATTTGAGTTCATTTCCGAAGAGCTGAACACCGTAAAGCAGCTGAACAAGGAACTGGAAACCATCATTGAATCCTCTTACGACGGCATCCTCATTACCGACCAGCACGGCAAAATTATCCGGGCCAACCGCGCCCACGAAAGGATTACGGGTATGCCCGCCGCCGCCGTGCAGGGCATGAACATCGCCGAGCTGATTAAGCGGGGCGTGTATTCGCAGAACGTGGTGAAAGCCGTTGTAGAAAAAGGCGAAGCCGTCACCCTGGAAGAACAAACGGCGGGGCAAAACCACCTGCTGATCACCGGCAACCCCGTGCGCAACCATAACGGGGAGATTGTCCGCATTGTAATAAATATACGGGACATGACCGATTTAAATAACCTGAAAACCCAGCTGGAAGAAAGCCTCGCCCTCAGCGAGCGCTACCACGGGGAACTGACCCAGCTGCGCAGCCGGTTCATCGAGGAGGAAGGGCTGGTCATCAAATCCAGCAAGATGAAAAAGGTCATGGACGTGGCCCTGCGGCTGGCCCGGGTGGACTCCACGGTGCTGCTGCAGGGGGAATCGGGTGTGGGCAAAGAAGTGGTGGCCAAGGTCATCCACAAGTACAGCCGGCGCGGCAGCGGGCCCTTCATCACCGTAAACTGCGGCGCCATACCGGAAAACCTGTTAGAATCGGAGCTGTTCGGTTACGAGAAGGGAGCCTTCACGGGGGCCAGCCGCGAGGGCAAACCCGGCATGTTCGAGGTGGCCGACAACGGCACCCTGTTCCTGGACGAAATAGGCGACCTGCCGCTGCCTTTCCAGGTCAAGCTGCTGCGCGCCATCCAGGAAAAGGAAATCACCAGGGTGGGGGGAGTCAAGCCCCGCCCCGTGAACGTGCGCATTATCGCCGCCACCAACCGGCCGCTGGAAGAGCTAGTGCAGCGGCGCAAGTTCCGGGAAGACCTGTACTTTCGCCTCAACGTGGTGCCCATTAAAATCCCGCCCCTGCGGGAAAGAAAGGACGACATTATCCCCCTGGTTTACGCTTTTAAAAAGCACTTCGAGCAAATGTACGGCATTGAAAAGGAATTTGCACCGCAGGTCTTCAAGGAGCTGCTGGAGTACAGCTGGCCCGGTAACGTGCGGGAGATAAAGAACGTGGTGGAACGCCTGCTGGTTACCTACCCCGACAGGGTGGTGGCCTCACTGGACGTGCCCCTGGATAACGCGCCGCCGCCCCCGCCAAATGAACGGGGAATCACCGTGCGGGGCATCATCCCGCTCAAGCAGGCCCAGCTTGAACTGGAACGCCAGCTGATCGGCGCCGCGCTGAAAGAGCTGGGCAGCACCTACAAGGCAGCCAAGGTGCTGCACGTGGACCAGTCCACCATCGTGCGCAAGATAAACCGGTTGAAAGAAAAAGGCCTCTCGCTGTAGAGAGGCAATTGCCCGGGAAATATCTTTGGTAGTTTAGCGCCGTCGCCGGCCGGCCGGCGGGAAACCCGCCGGCCGCTCGTTTCTTTATACCCTTTACAGAATGGCGGAAATAAAGGCGCCGGCAGCCACCGCGGTGCCGATTACACCGGCCACGTTGGGTCCCATGGCGTGCATGAGCAGGTAGTTCTGCGGGTTGGCCTCTGCGCCCATATTGTGCACCACCCGGGCAGCCATGGGAACCGCCGATACGCCGGCGGCACCGATGAGGGGGTTAACCTTGTTCTTGGTGAACAGGTTCATCAACTTGGCAATGAGCACGCCGCTGGCCGTAGCGAAGGCGAAGGCCACCACGCCCATGACGAACACGCCGATGGTTTTCCAGGTCAGGAATGTTTCCGCTGTCATAGTAGAACCTACGCCCAGCCCCAGCAAGATGGTGACGATATTCATCAGTTCGTTGCGGCTGACGTTGGTGAGGCGCTCCACTGCGCCGCTTTCCATGAACAAGTTGCCCAGCATGAACATGGCGATGAGCGGCGCCGATTTGGGCACCAGTAAAATGATGATCACGGAGGCCAGCACGGGGAATATTATTTTCTCCGTCTTGCTGACCATGCGCATCTGGGTCATCACCATAGCCCGCTCCTGCTTGGTGGTCAGCAGCTTGGCTATGGGCGGGATGATGATGGGCACCAGCGCCATGTAGGAATAAGCCGCCACCGACACCGCGCCCAGCATTTCCGGCGCCAGGTTGGCCGACAAAAATATGGAGGTGGGGCCGTCGGCGCCGCCGATAATGCCGATGCAGGCCGCCTGAGCTACGTTATACCCCATCAACAATGCGCCGAAGAAGGCGGCGTACACTCCCAGCTGGGCCGCCGCGCCCAGCAGCAGCGTCTTGGGGTTGGCGATCACCGGGCCGAAGTCGGTCATGGCCCCCAGCCCCAGAAAAATCAGGGGCGGGATCAGTTCCGTTTCGATACCGTAATGGTAGAAGATGTAAAACAGCCCGCCTTCCTCTGTCAAGCCGGTGAGGGGAAAGTTGGCCGCAAACACCCCGAAGCCGATGGGCAGCAGGAGCAGCGGCTCAACCCCTTTCTTGATGGCCAGGTAAAAAAGGATGAAGGCGATAAGCCACATGACTACGTGTCCTGGAGTGAGGTGTACTATACCTATGCCGCCGAAAATCTCCCAAAGTTGATCCATTTTGCAGTCCCCCTGTTATTCCAGGGTCACCAGCACCGTGTCGGTGTTTACCACGTCGCCCGCGTTGGCGTTGACTTCCACGACCTTACCGTCGGCGGGAGCGTAGACTTTGATTTGCATCTTCATGGCTTCCAGGGTCAGTACCACGTCGTTCTTTTTCACCTGGTCGCCCGGTTTCACGTCCACCGACAGCACTTTCCCCACCATGGGAGCGTTAATTTGCACCATTTATATTAAACCTCCCTTTCTTACGCTTTTTGCTTTTCCGCTTGTTTCTTTTCCCTGGCAGTGATAATACAGCCCGCGACCTGCACGCCCACCATCAACACCGCCAGCACCAGGAAAACGGAGACCACGCCGGATAAGGCTACCGCCGCGGCCGCGTTCCAGTCGGTCATCTTATTTAAGCCACCTCCCCGCGTTTGCGGCTGCTGGCGCCGGAAGCGCCGGGCAGCCTTACATATTGATGTTGGAGTACTTGCGCCAGGGCCTGGCCACCTGCTTGTTCTCCAGCAGGTCCAGCGAAGCGCAGATTTTCTTCCTGGTTTC
>CAJYBN010000240.1 GCA_913064925.1 uncultured Peptococcaceae bacterium | reverse complement strand
GTCCCCGTGTCTTTCGCCTTCCTTGCTCGCGAAGCGAGGGCGAAGGGCGGGGATGAAAGGCGGGCCATGTATTTCCCAGGAAACTGTTGTTTTGCATTGGTTCCAGAGTATGGGTGGGGAAATAGAGCTATTGATGTCAACGGTGGCCAAAATCAGGAACCTTTGGGTTATCTATTTATCATGTTGTTTAGCGTAGTTTCAATGGTTCTCAAGAATCTTTTCGCGGCAACTAGTTGACTGAGCGCTTCTTCTTTGCCGACAGTGTAGAAATCAGAGTAGTCTGATGACTCTCGTCTTACACGGGCTTTATTAAGGTCCTTTCCCGTATTCCGGTCAATAACACCGGTTTTGACAAAATGCTGGTTAAATAAAGAGATCACACCACTATGCTTTTTGCTGTCGAGTTGTTTAAGGGCTAGTAACGCGCGGGCCGCATTGAACATGGCATAATATGAACGCCCGATGGAATCGTTATACATGCCGGTATGAAAAAGGATTTCCGCCGATTTTAAATGACCATGTGCCTTTTCCAGGCGATATGTCGCCAACACATGGTTATCGATAGTCACAGCGTAATCCCATCCCTGGCGATTTCATTATAAAACATGGTCTGAGCCTGTTGGTTCTTGGCAAATTCCGCAGCGGTTAAAACTATAGGGGAGATGTTTGCAGCATATTTAAGATCAATATCCAGTAGAATCTCACTCACAATGTCTAGTACCTTATCGTCCCTGTGGTTAACGACTATTAGCACGTCAATATCCGATTCCTCATGAAATTTACCCGTTGTTTTTGAACCAAAAAGTTTCAAGTCAAATAAGTTGGTATCCAAAACGCTTTTTATTCGGGAAGTGAATTCATACAGCGCTTCTTTTTCTTTTTTGTTAAGAAAATGCATTAAAACACCCCTTTTTACCTGGTGCCAGATGTTGTAGCGTTGCAAGGTATTCCATTGGAAAACATCTCCATCTTTCTACTTCTCCAAGTTCTTTTTGTGTGCATCTGCCTTATTAATAATTGCTCGGGCTTCTTCAAAGGTATTTGCACCAAACAATTCCTCTATAATATAATCCAAAACCTGCAAATCAGTAATGCGTTTAACTTTTTCTTGCAGCTCAAAGGATTTTTCTCCAAATCTGCGAGCCAAATATTTGCATACAACTTCCACGCGACCTTCCACGCGACCTTCCACGCGACCTTCCACGCGGCCTTCCGCACGACCTTTTTCATGCCAGCTGGTGGTGATCTGCATAATTGCACCGGCCTCCTTTCTATCCAGTTTGCCCAGTTCGCGTTGGAATTCCTCTTCTTCCGCCCGGTTCAATTTTAGGTAAGTCTCAAAGAATCCCCCAATCAGCTCCATCTGCGCCGGGTCTAACTTCATCCGCAACAGCATGCGCATAAATTCCAACTTTACTTTTACCTTTTCTTCCGGCTTAAAGCCCATTTTACTTAACAGCGCGGCGGCCACGGGGTTATTGCTGTTGATGTAATCCCGCCAGGGCAACTTCTTAAGCTCCAACTTATAAAAATGAAAATACAGCACTTCCAGGAATGAAAAACCGATCCTAAAAGTATCCGGCTCGTTGCGAGTCCTGTCGTAAGTAAAAACGGCAATGGGCAGTATTTTGCGCCGGTACTTTTCATACAGCCGGCTGTAGTATATAAACATACGCTCGTTGAATTCCTTTTGTATGTATGATTGCGGCTCAATATGAATAAGAATCAGGCCCGGCTCATTTTTCAGCTTGGTTTCAACTATTATGTCCGCTTTGTGTTTTTCCCCGGCTGTCACGTCTGTAAAGAATTCCTGCTGTAAGAACTTTGTATGAGTAAAGTCAATATACCGGGCGGCTTTGGGGAAGAAAAGCTGTATAAATTCCGCGAAAAAAGTTTCCAGCAATTCCTTGAAAAGGCGGTCATGATCGACCATGTTACCACTCATATTGGTAATCTCCCTTATTCTAATTATAGTTTAAAAGGAGCAGGTTGGGCTGGCAAGGGGTGCAGGTTGAATAAACACAGGTGAGGCCTTTCCCGCCGGAGAAGGATAGATCAGGTAAATTATTATTTCTCTACAGAATATATGTTCGATGTGTGCATTATAATTCCTGCAAAATATGTCAAAATAGTTATTTTTAAGATGCGTGGTCAAGGCCATTTACAGGCACCAAGATATGTTCCACACCGGCCCCTGTTCCCGCACCAGCCCGGCTTTGCGGCGCTGCACGTAGGCGATCAGTTCCCGGCGCAGGGTGCGGGTATCCAGCTTGGTGTAGCGGCTGGTGGTCTGGATGTCCCGGTGCCCCAGCAGCTGGCGGATTATCTCGATGTCCACGCCGTCGTTCAGCAGCCTTGTGGCGCAGGTGTGCCGCAGCTGGTGAATTTCGTACTTCACGCCGGCCCGCCGGCAAAGCAGTTCCCAGTAGTGCAGGGCGGTGCGGTAGGACATGGTCTTGTGGTGCTTGCTGCCGTAGGGGCGGAAGAGGGGGCCTGCGGTAAGGTGATTGGACCGGATGTAGTGCCGCAGTAACTCCAGGCACTCCATTTCCGGCAGCAGCGGCACCAGCCGGAAACGGTCGCCCTTGCCCCGAATCAGTACTGCCTCGGCCTGCGGGGTGAAGTCGATGTTCTCCACCTGGATGCCCAGGGCTTCGCTGACCCGCATGCCGGTTTCCAGCAGCATGGTGTACAGCAGGCGCTCCCGGGGCGGGCAGCGGCGGATTTCATTCACCAGCAGCCGCAGGTCGCCGGCGGGGATGGCCCGGGGCACCCGCTCGCCCCACTTGGGAGCGTCCAGCTTGGCCAGCGGGTTGGCCGGGATAATCTCGAACCGCACGCACCAGTCCAGGAACTTGTTCAGGCTGGCGAAATTGCGGCCCCGGGTGGAGCGGGCCTTTTCCGCCAGGGTGCGCAGGTATTCCCGCAGGTGGCCGGCTTGCAGGTCTTGGATTGCACCGCCGTAGTGGCGGGCGAACCGGTACAGGTCGGAACGATAGTTGCGGATGGTGTGCCGGGACTTGCCGGCGTTGGCCAGGTCGGCCAGGAACTCCTCAATCAGTGATTGTACCCCGGGCAACACCGCCGTCACCCCCTTTGAGGCGCCGCA
The DNA here is from genome assembly GCA_913064925.1 of uncultured Peptococcaceae bacterium. GTDB lineage: Bacteria > Bacillota > Desulfotomaculia > Desulfotomaculales > Desulfallaceae > CAJYBN01. The sequence goes on along the minus strand of CAJYBN010000240.1, from coordinate 453 downwards.
GGTGGTTGGCCATTTCCCGCCTTAACACGCTGTGCTCCAGCTGGGCGTAGCGGCAGGTGGTGGACAGCTTTTTGTGTCCCAGCAGTTTCTGGATGGCCTCCAGGCTGACGCCGTTGTTCAGCAGGTGGGTGGCGCAGCTGTGCCGCAGCTGGTGGACCTTGTAGCGGGTGCCGGCTTTCTCTTGCAGCCCGCGCCACAGCTTGCCGGCCTCGTAATAAGCCAGGGGCCGGGTCTCATCCCCGGGCTGGGGGAACAGGTACACCTGACCCGGGTTTTTGCGGTCCAGCGCCGCCCTGACCAGTTCCAGGGAGCTCAGCCCGGGAACCAGGGGAATGGCCCGTACCCGGTCGCCCTTGCCGCGCACGATGATTTTTTCCTCGCCGGGGGACAGGTCGATGTCGCTGAACCGGATGTGCAGGGCTTCCCGGATGCGCAGGCCGGTTTCCAGCAGCA
>CAJYBN010000239.1 GCA_913064925.1 uncultured Peptococcaceae bacterium | reverse complement strand
CGGCATACGAGATTGAAGGGTGACTGGAGTTCAGACGTGTGCTCTTCCGATCTTTTTCTTGTCTTCCAAGGCCCGCCGGGCCAGGTCCTCGCGCTCCTGTTCTAAAGCCTGCAGAGCTTGGGCCTCCCTCTTTTCCACCATGGCTACCGCCTCGCGGTATTGGGTCTCAAAACGCTTGGCCACGGCCGCTTGTTTGACCACAGCGGCCTCGGCGTCGACAATGTCGTCCTCCATGTCGCGCAGGTACTGCTCCAGCATTTTAACCGGGTCCTCCGCCCTGTCCAGCAAGCTGTTGATGTTGGCCCTGATATTGTCGCCTATTCTTTTAAACAAACCCATTATCTTATCCCTCCCATTTGACCTGGCATATACCGCCCCGCGGCGCGGGCAGGGGGCACAGGCTACGTTTAACTTAAACTTTAATGCAAAAATTAGATGAAAGCAAGGAAAAGCCGCTTGTATTTTTTACAAGCCCCTTTCCGGTGCCGGCCTTTCCTTGCCAATTACTGCACCCTTGGCTTAAAATAAATAAAGGTAATAATGGCAAGGAGGGGCAGATACTATGTACTGGGAAAAGAAGGGACCGGAAAACACGGACAGGACGATAGAAGCAGCGCTCAAGCGGGCCGCCGAGCTGGACATAGGATACATAGTGGTTGCTTCCAGCAGCGGCAACACTGCCAAGAAGCTGGTTAACTGCGGCCGCAACGTGGTTTGCGTCAGCTATCACGTCGGCTTCGACAAGCCGGGCGCCCGGCGCATGGACGAGCAAACCATGAAGGAGCTGAACGAAAACGGCATACCGGTTCTGGTAACCACCCACCTCCTAGCCGGAGTGGACCGGGCCGTGCGCAACAAGTTCGGAGGCGTCTATCCCTCGGAAATAATGGCCCAGACCCTGCGCATGCTGGGCCAGGGAGTTAAGGTGTGCGTAGAAATATCGGGTATGGCCCTGGACGCCGGGCTGGTACCGTACGGCGAGGAAATCATTGCCATAGGAGGTTCAGGCAAGGGAGCCGACACCGCCGCAGTAATCGTACCCGCTCATTCCAACAATTTCTTTGATACCAAGGTGAAAGAAATTATTTGCAAACCCAGGGAAATCTAAAAAAATTTTACTGCATAAGCAGGTTAGTGTTTAATATCTATAGAACGTAAATAAAAAATCATTAAATGTTAATCAAGGAGGAAACCATGGGTAAAAATATCACCGTCACCGTAATTAAAGCAGACATCGGCGGCTTTGTCGGTCATTCCAGCGTACACCCGGAAATACTGGAAAAGGCCCGGGGCATGCTGGCCGGTCACCCGCTGCTTATCGACTCCCACGTCACCCATGTCGGTGACGACCTGAATTTAATTATGACCCACGAAGGCGGGCGTAATAACGGGGATGTACACCAGCTGGCCTGGGACGTGTTCCAGGCATGTACCGAGTTAGCTAAAAAAATGAAGCTGTACGGGGCCGGTCAGGACCTGCTGGCCGACGCCTTCTCCGGCAACATCAAGGGCCTGGGCCCCGGCGTAGCGGAAATGCAGTTCGAGGAAAGGGCCAGCGAACCCATCGTGGTCTTTATGGCCGATAAAACCGAGCCGGGCGCCTGGAACCTGCCCTTGTACAAAATGTTCGCCGATCCCTTCAACACGGCCGGCCTGGTCATCGATCCCAAAATGCACAACGGCTTTGATTTCGAAGTCCGGGACTTAATTAAAAACCGTAAAGTGATATTCTCCTGCCCGGAGGACCTGTACGACATGCTGGTGTTTATCGGCGCCCCCGGCCGGTTTTGCATCAAGCGCGTTTTTCACCGGGACAGCGGCGACATCTGCGCCTCCAGCAGCACCCAGCGGCTCAACCTGATGGCCGGCCGGTACATCGGTAAAGACGACCCGGTGCTGATAGTGCGCTGCCAGAGCGGTTTCCCGGCCGTAGGTGAAGTGCTGGAGCCTTTTGCGCGCCCGCACCTGGTTTCCGGGTGGATGCGCGGCTCCCACTCCGGCCCCTTGATGCCGGTGGGCCTGAACCAGTGCACCCCCACCCGCTTTGACGGGCCGCCCCGCGTGGTCGCCCTGGGGTTCCAGCTGGCCGACGGCAAGCTGCACGGGCCGCAGGACTTCTTTGCCGATCCCTCCTATGACCGCGCCAGGGAAATGGCCAATTTCATTGCAGATTACATGCGCGGCATGGGGCCCTTCGAACCGCACCGCCTGCACCTGGACGAGATGGAATACACCACCATGCCCGAAGTAACTAAGAAACTAAAAGATAGATTTGTTGACCTGCGCAAGTAAAAGGACCGCCGGAAGGCGGTCTTTATTTGTCCCTGCAGAGCTTGTCTTCCTCCAGGTCCAGCACACCGGCCTCTGCAAAGGTCACCATTTCATCCAGCACGCGGCAGGCGCCTTCCACGATGTGCATGGCCAGCGCCGCACCGGTTCCCTCGCCCAGGCGCATGCCCATGTCCAGCATGGGCTCCAGGCCCAGCATTTCCAGCATGAGCCGGTGGCCGGGCTCTGCCGACAGGTGAGAGGCCAGCATGAAATGCCTGGCCCTGGGTTCGATGGCGGCGGCCGCCAGCGCCGCGGCCCCGGTGATGAACCCGTCCACCAGTACCGGCACCCGCCGGCTGGCGCAGGCCAGCGCCACCCCTGCCAGGCCGGCGATTTCCAGGCCGCCCACCTTGGCCAGCACGTCCAGCCCGTCGGCCGGGTCGGGCTTGTTCACTTCCAGCGCCCGGGCCACCACTTGCCGTTTCCTTTCCAGCAGCCGGTCGTTGATCATGGTGCCCCGGCCGGTAACTTCGGCGGGGGAATAGCCGCCCAGCGCGGCTAAAATGGCGCTGCTGGGCGTGGTGTTGCCGATGCCCATGTCGCCCAGGGCCAGCAGCGTAGCCCCGCGTTTTATTTCCTCCAGGGCCACTTCGATGCCCACTTCCATGGCGGCCATTGCTTCCTCCCGGGACATGGCCGGCCCGGAGGCTATATTGCCGGTTCCCGGCCTCACGCGCCGCTTCAGCACGCCGGGTATATCGACATCGGCCGCCACGCCTACATCCACCACGGTAACCGAAGCCCCGGCGTGACGGGCCAAAACGCCGATGCCCGCCACGCCCCGGATAAACGCGGGCAGCATCTGCCAGGTTACGTCCCGGGGCGCGGCGCTGACCCCTTCATCCACCACACCGTGATCGCCGGCCATAACCACCACGCAGCGCTTGCCCACCCGGGGCCGGTCCCGGCCGGTAATGCCCGCCATTTTCACGGCAATTTCCTCCAGCTGGCCCAGGCTGCCCGGCGGTTTGATTAAACCGTCCACGCGTTCCCTGGCCCGCCGCATGGCCTGCCGGTCCAGTTCTCCTATGTTCCGCAGCGTTTCCTTCAGTAAAGACATGTTTTTCTCCCTCCCCAGGTAAAATAAAAAAGTTCACAGCCAATTCTGACCGTGAACTTTACCATCGTCCACCGCAGGTCACAAAGCAGCAGGCAGGTCTCCTGGCTTCCGTATCATCGCCCGCGCGCCGCCTTCCCACCTCAGCGGGGCAAGGGCACCAGCCCCCGTGCCCAA
>CAJYBN010000238.1 GCA_913064925.1 uncultured Peptococcaceae bacterium | reverse complement strand
CAGGGTGGGCTGGTAACCCACGGCGGATGGCATGCGGCCCAGCAGCGCGGAAACCTCGGAACCCGCCTGGGTGAAGCGGAAGATGTTGTCGATGAACAGCAGGGTGTCGGCGCCCTCTTCATCCCGGAAATATTCGGCCAAGCACAGCCCGGTCAGGGCAACCCGCAGGCGCACGCCCGGCGGCTCGTTCATCTGGCCGAACACCATGGTGGTTTTGTCCAGCACGCCGGCCTCGGTCATTTCATGGTAAAGGTCGTTGCCCTCGCGGGTGCGCTCGCCCACGCCGGCGAACACCGAGATACCGCCGTGCTGCTTGGCGATGTTATTAATCAGCTCCATCACGATAACGGTCTTGCCCACGCCGGCGCCGCCGAACATGCCGATCTTGCCGCCCTTGAGGAAGGGTACCAGCAGGTCGATAACCTTAATGCCAGTTTCCAGCTGCTCCGCCCGGGTGGACTGTTCCACCAGCGGCGGCGCGGGCCGGTGAATGGGATATTCCTTGTCGCTTTTGATGGGGCCTTTGCCATCGATGGGCTGCCCCAGCACGTCCACCAGGCGGCCGAGCACCGGCTTGCCTACGGGCACGCTGATGGGTTTGCCCAGGTCCACGGCCTTCATGCCCCGCACCAGGCCGTCCGTGGTGGACATGGCCACGGTGCGCACGATGTTGTTGCCCAGGTGCTGGGCCACTTCCAGGGTGAGGTCGATTTTCTTGCCGAAAGCGTCTACCTCGTCGCTGGTAATCTTAATAGCGTTATAAATATCAGGTACCTGGCCCGGCGGGAACCGTATGTCCACCACCACGCCAATGACCTGTACTACTTCGCCTACGTTAGCCATTAGCTTCTCCGTACCTCCTTTGCCTCTCTATAACCTGCGGGACCGCCTGCCTTACTCCAGGGCGGCGGCGCCGCCCACGATTTCGGAGATTTCCTTGGTGATGGCGGCCTGACGGGCACGGTTCATGGACAGCGTCAGCCGGTCGATCATTTCCGCGGCGTTATTGGTGGCGTTGTCCATGGCCGTCATGCGGGCGCTGTGCTCGCCGGCCTTGGACTCCAACAGCGCCTGGAACACGGCGTTTTCCACGTACATGGGCAGCAGCCGGTCCATGATCTGGTCGGCGTCGGGTTCAAAGATGTAGTCCACTTTCTTGCCGCCATCCTCCCCTTCCGGGGGTTCTACCGGCAGCAGCTTCTGGATCACGGGTCTTTGCACCAGCACGTTGACGAACTGGCTGAAGATAATGTAAACTTCGTCGTATTCTTCGGCCGCGTATTTATCCATTACGTACCTGGCCACCTCCCGGGCCAGGCCCAGGTCCGCCGTTTCGCCGATGCCCACGTACTGCTGGGCGATATTGTAACCCTGGCGGCGGCAGTAATCCCGGCCCTTGCGGCCTATGTTGATGACCTCCACGTTGGGGCGGTCCTTCATTTCCTGAACGGCCTTCTTGATGATGTTGGCGTTAAATCCCCCGCACAGGCCGCGGTCCGCGGTTACAATGATGAAAGCCGTTTTTTGCGGCTCGCGCACGGCCAGCAGGGGGTGCTTGACTCCCACGGAGGCAGCGCTGACCCGGCCCAAAACATCGCGCACCCGCCGCGCGAAGGGCCTGGCAGCCAGCACATTTTCCTGGGCGCGCCGCATCTTGGCCGCGGATACCGCTTTCATGGCCTTGGTGATCTGCTGGGTGCTTTTAATACTTTTGATGCGGCGACGCAGGTCGCGCAAACTTGGCATTTACTGTTTCACCACCTCGCTGTATACTCTGCTCGGTGCCTACTGCTGAACAAAGGTTTCTTTGAATTCCTTGATGGCCGCCTTGAGCTTTTCCCTCAGTTCATCGGAGATCTCTTTCTTCTCGCTCAGTTCCTGCCGCAGCTCGGGCTTGTTGGTCTTAATGAATTTCAGCAGGCCTTCCTCGAAGGGCAGCACCTTCTCCACCGGCAGGTCGTCAAGGAACCCGTTGACGCCCGCGAAAATGGAGATCACCTGGTCCTCCACGTCCATGGGCACGTACTGCCCCTGCTTGAGTAGTTCCACCATGCGCTCGCCCCGGATCAGGCGGGCCTGGGTGGCTTTGTCCAGGTCGGAGCCGAACTGGGCGAAAGCCGCCAGCTCGCGGTACTGGGCCAGGTCCAGGCGCAGCGAGCCGGCCACCTGTTTCATGGCCTTGATCTGGGCCGCGCCGCCCACGCGGGACACCGAAATACCAACGTTGACGGCCGGGCGCACGCCGGCGTAGAACAGGTCGGGCTCCAGGTAAATCTGCCCGTCGGTAATGGAGATCACGTTGGTGGGAATGTAGGCCGAAACGTCGCCGGCCTGGGTTTCAATGATGGGCAGCGCGGTTAAGGAACCGGCTCCCCGCTCGTCGCTCAGCTTGCAGGCCCGCTCCAGCAGGCGGGAGTGCAGGTTGAACACGTCGCCCGGGTAGGCCTCGCGGCCGGGCGGGCGGCGCAGCAGCAGGGACATTTCGCGGTAGGCTGCGGCCTGCTTGCTCAGGTCGTCGTATACAATCAGCACGTGCTGGCCGTTCTCCAGGAATTCCTCACCCATAGCGCAGCCGGCGAAAGGAGCGATAAACAGCAGCGGCGCCGGGTCGGACGCGGTGGCGGACACCACGATGCTGTACTCCATGGCGCCGGTATCTTTCAGTTTCTGCACCACGTTGGCCACCGTGGAGGCCTTCTGGCCCACGGCCACGTAAATGCAGATAACGTCCTTGCCCTTCTGGTTGATGATGGTGTCCACCGCGATGGCGGTTTTACCGGTCTGGCGGTCGCCGAGAATCAATTCCCGCTGGCCCCGGCCGATGGGGATCATGGAGTCGATGGCCTTTAAGCCGGTTTGCAGCGGCTCGTGCACGGATTTACGCTCGATAACGCCGGGAGCAATGCGCTCCACGGGACGGAACTTGTCGGTATTGATGGGGCCCAGCCCGTCCAGGGGCTGACCCAGCGGGTTCACCACCCGGCCGATCAAGGCGTCGCCCACGGGCACGGAGATGATGCGGCCGGTGCGCTTGACGATGTCGCCCTCCTTGATGTGGGTGTACGGGCCCAGCAGCACGCAGCCGATGTTGTCTTCCTCCAGGTTCAGCGCCAAGCCCATGGTGCCGCCGGGGAATTCCAGCAGCTCGCTGGCCATACACTTCTCCAGGCCGTAGACCCTGGCGATACCGTCACCCACCTGGATGACTGTGCCAACGTCGCTGACCTCGATTTCGGCTTTATATTTCTCAATTTGCTGCCGAATGATCGAACTGATCTCTTCAGGTCGCAAATTCATCTACTGTTTCACCCCTATCCACTTTAACTTATTTGTCTGAGGTGTTCGCGCAGGGTTTGCAGGCGGGTACGCACACTGCCGTCGATCACCTTGTCGCCGACGCGAACCACCACACCGCCCAGCAAGCCCGGGTCAACTTCGTAGCTGAGTCTGACTTGCTTGCCGGTGCACTGGGCCATGGCTTCGGCAAGCCGTTTCTTTTCCTCCTTGGTTAGTTTCACCGCCAGATCGGAAGAGCGTCGTGTAGGGAAAGAGTGTAGATCTCGGTGGTCGCCGTA
>CAJYBN010000237.1 GCA_913064925.1 uncultured Peptococcaceae bacterium | reverse complement strand
TTTAATCAATTTTCATACCCAGAGGAGCTAATTTTTAAGTCTTCTTGCTGTTCTAGATTATGGCAGCGGGTCAATGTTATAATTTATTTAATGGTATGATTAGTCTAAAAAAGCAATCCCCCGCCCGGAGGTGAATTATGCATAACCAAAAGTTGCGTCCGCTGGACAGGCGGCAGCTTGCGGAACTGATCAGCGTATCCAGGGGCATCCTGGCAGCCGATCTTGTTATAAAAAACGGCACGGTGATAAATGTTTACACGGGAGAGTTGCATAAGGCCGACGTGGCTATAAAAGGCAAACACATCGCCAGCGTGGGTGGCAACTATCTTGTAGGCGAATCAACACAGGTTATAAACGCCAGGGGCATGTACATATGCCCGGGATACATCGAACCCCATGCCCATCCTTTTCAAACATACAACCCGGTCACCTTGAGCAGTAAAGTGTTGTCGCTGGGCACGACTACGCTGATATGTGACAACTTGTTTTTTTTCATGGTCACGGATGAGGAGAGGCTTTTAGCACTGTGGCAGGAATTGAACGCGTTACCTGTTAAATTGCTTTGGAGCGTGCGCTTGGACCCGCAAACCCATGCGCGGGAACGCGCAGCTCGTTTTGCCACGCGGAGGATTAAGCGTTTGCTGGACACGCCGTTGGCCAGGCAGGTGGGGGAACTCACGGATTGGCCTTCATTGTTGGCCGGCGATGAACAGATGCTGGAAAACATTATCCTTGCCGGTAAGCTGGGCAAAAGGGTAGAGGGCCATGCACCGGGCGCCTCTTCGCTAACTCTTAATGCACTGGCAGCCGGCGGTGTTTCAGCCTGCCACGAAAGCATTACCGGGGACGAGGCCATTAACCGCTTGCGTCTGGGGATGTACGTCACATTGCGCCACAGTTCCCTGCGTCCTGACTTACCCACCCTGCTGAAAGACATCCTTGCTTCCGGCGTCGGCCTGTGGCGCGCCATGATTACCACTGACGGGTTAACACCGCCCAGCATGGTAAACGGGTTCACTGACTACTTGCTGCGGCTTACCATGGAAGCCGGCGTGCCTCCAGTAGAAGCTTATCGCCTGGCGACAATTAACCCGGCAACATATTACCGGCTGGACGATGAACTGGGTGGAGTTGCGCCAGGAAAACTGGCTGACATCCTCCTGCTGGAAGATCTTGACAAACCCACTCCGGTTAAGGTTATCTCCGAAGGAAAACTGGTGGCAGAAAAGGGGAAAACCTTGGTGCGTTTTTCCACACCCCGGTGGTCCGATTACGGGGTAGTGCCCATTAGTGGCCCGCCAAAGGAATTGGTAGAAAACGATTTAGTTCCGCCCGCCGGGGAAACGGCTTTTCCGGTTATGCAACTCGTCAACCCTGTGATTACCAGGAGAAAGGATGTTGCATTACCGGCCATCGATGGCGGGCTGGATATATCCGGCGCAAAAAGATTGGTTTACGCAACTTTGTTGGACAGGGAAGGTAAATGGGCCTGCAACGGCATACTGGACGGGTTTGCTGAAAACCTGGCGGGCATGGCTTGCTCCAGCACCATAACGGGCGACCCGCTGGTTTTGGGGCAGGTACCCGGGGCCATGCTGCAGGCCACCAGGCGGCTTTTTGAGCTGGGTGGGGGTCTGGTTATGGTGGAAGACGGCCGGGTAATATATGAGCTGGAACTGCCCCTAGGGGGGATTATGAACAACGACCCGGTCGACAAGCTGATTGATAAATGTAGCCGCTTTTATACTTTGCTGGCAGAGAGGGGACACAAGCATTACGATGCGCTTTATACTATTTTATTCCTTTCCGCCACCCACCTGCCGGAAATTCGCTTATCTCCAAGCGGTATTCTTTTAGTTAAGGAAAAAGTTGTACTGGTGCCGTCCAGAGCAATTGCCTGAATATTATTTTGCATTTTGCCGAAAAACTGGTATACTACGCTATGAACTTAGTCGTTGTCACGGGACGTCAGGGAGGTATGCCCAATGAACGGTTCGCCGCATAACATGCAATCAGGCGATTTGGTGGCGGGTGAACCCCTTTTAGTACGCGGCTTGACCTTAGTGCCCGTGGTTGCTGTTAGAACAGACGTAAAAGTGTACGGCGGTGTGGAGTTCGCCGTGGGAAGACTGGTACTGGAACCCGTGGCCGTGGTTACCGTATCTAATAACGACATTAATATTTTACCGGTGCAAAATACCGTTAAGGGGAGAGGAATCCATTGAGCGACGTCATTAAAAGCGCGTGGGAGAAAGCGCTGGAAAGATTCGAAAAAAAGGCAAAAAACCTGTCTCCTGAGCAAGCATTGAGGCTGCAGTTCCTACCGGAAGGCAAAAGATTAGCAACAAGATATATGTACGATAACGAAAACAACGATAACAACCTCAGTGTTTTGCTATCCCAGTATAACAATGACGTTCGGGGCTACGTGCAGGAGGGTATTGAAAAAGCGTTTCTGGATAACCTCACTTTGCCGCAAACAAAAGAAGACGAGCAAAAAATTTTACGCATCATTCAAGGCCTTCAACAAATAAAATCCAACCGGCGCAAGCTGGGCGCCGTAATAAACGAATTGCAGCAACTGCTGGAAAGCTACCGACAAGTAAGACGCCGGGCGGCGGAACAATTAAAAAGCGATTTAACACAGCGGTACCGGCAGGCCTTGCAGCAACAAGCTACCCGGGGCCGGACAGCCGTAAACCAACAACAACTGAATATGGAGTTTAACATGCGCTGGCAGAAAGAACAAGCCGTTTTAATGCAAAAACTGGCCGAACGAGCCAACCCAACTTTGGAACAGATTAAACTTAAAATCAAGAACATTAAATAAATGCAACCACCGGGAGGATTCCATGCGTATAGGCATTGACATCGACGGTGTTATCGCCGACACGCTCCCTTTATTGGTGGATGAGTTGAATGCCTATTTTAAAACGAATATACAGTACGAGAAAGTAACCAGTTACGATATTTGCAAAGTATACAACATCGATCGCCAGCAACTGCAAAGTTTTATAAAAAAGAAAGAAAAAATTTTAATAGAAAAACCGCAACCGATTGAGGGAGCGATTGAGCATATAAAAATGCTCAAGCATATCTCGGATTTATTTATCATTTCCGCCCGGGTAGGAAAGTTTTACAGGCAAACGGTAAGCTGGCTCAAAAAATACGGTATTGATTGGGACGGTTTAGTTTTGTTAGGTTCGCACGACAAAGCGGAAACCTGCGTCAGGATGCAGTTGAACGTTTTTATCGAGGACAGTTTGTATAATGCGCAACAAATTAGTGCCCGCGGCATACCGGTTTTACTTCTGGATGCCCCCTATAACCGGGGGAGTCTTCCTTCCCTGGTGTACCGAACTTGCTCTTGGCGGGAAACCTATCATGCAGTACAACAAATTCTAAACCGGAATACAGGAGGTTTGAAATAATGTCAAACGTGGTGGATATAGGCAGCCTGCGCCTGGAAAAAATATTGCGTGAGCTTTATAAAGAGCAAAAGTGCTCCTTTTTGCTGGAAAACGTCATGGGCAGGGTGATGGATAAGCTGGAGCTGTCAGAAAACGAGGCCATTGAAATAGTGAAATCGCTGATAGA
>CAJYBN010000236.1 GCA_913064925.1 uncultured Peptococcaceae bacterium | reverse complement strand
ACGCCCGTCGACCTGCGGGTGCTGTTCCTGCCGGCTTATGAGGCCGGCGCCCGCATTCACGTGAACAGCTGGAGCGGCCGGTCCAACCAGTACCTGGCTGCCAGCATGCAGGTGGACCAGTTCGTGCGGGAAAACCCCGACTTCCTGGTGCTGTTCGGGGCGGGCAACAGCGGCCCGGAGCGCGGCACGGTAGGGCCGGAAGCCAACAGCAAAAACGCGCTGGTGGTGGGCGCCGTGGAAAACCCGCGGCCCGGCTTTGGCCGGGACGCCGATAACCCCGGCCAGGTGGCCGGCCTGAGCAGCCGCGGCCCGGCCGGGGACGGGCGCATTAAGCCGGACCTGGTGGCGCCGGGCACGGCGGTGATTTCCACGGCGTCGCGCCTGGCCGGGGACGAGCATGCCTTGGATGAGTACTACACCCGCAAGTCGGGCACCAGCATGGCCACCGCCGTAACGGCGGGCGCTGCCGCCCTGCTCCGACAGTACCTGGTGGAAGAGGCCGGGATGGGCAGCCCCTCTGCGGCGCTGCTGAAGGCGGCCCTGGTCAACGGGGCCCAGCGCCTGGGCGGCGACCCCATGGACGAGGGCTTCGGGCGCCTGGACCTGCTGGGCACCCTGCTGGCTCTCAAAGAGGGAACCATGCAGTTGGTGGACGATGACGACGGCTTGGTGACGGGGGGCAGCACCGAATACACCTGCGAAATTGGAGACGATGCAGCGCTCTTTAAGGCCACCCTGGCCTGGACCGACCCCCCCGCAATTCCGGGGGCGAACAAAACCCTGGTCAACGACCTTGACCTGGTGGTCATCGATCCCAGCGGCAGGATGTATTATGGCAACGATTTCGCCGGGCGGGGGCAGGCCGACCGGCTTAACAATGTGGAGCAAGTGTATATTCCTCACCCCGAGCCTGGCGAGTATACCGTCAAGGTAATTGGGTACAGCGTAGCGCGGCAGGCCCTGCCCGGCGGGCCCGGTGACGGCGAGGTGCCCGCCCAGGATTACGCCCTGGTATACGGGGCGCCTCTGGCGCACGATGTGGTGGCCCGGGTGGATAGCAGGGGGCGTTGGGTAGTGCTGGAAGGCGGTGGAGTGCTTACCGTTGAGGACGCCGATAGTCTCTACTCGGCGCTGGGCACGCCGCAGGTGGACGGGCCCGGCGATGCCGGCGGTGTTCTACGTCCCGGCGCTGATATTTACTTTACCGGTACACGGCGCGACCCCCGCAGGATCTATGCCTATGCTTACGAAGAGGAATTGCGAGGAGTGAAAGGTATGCCCCTGGAAGAGGGGGGCTACCTGGCGGAACTTAACGGAGCGGAAAGGGGCGGTTATACCCTGGCCCGCGGGGAACCCGGGGCGCTGCTGCTGGTAAACGGCAGGGAAACCGGCGACCCTGGCGAGGTGGCTGCCGGCGCCGATGTTAAAGTGACGGTTAATCCCTCCAGCGGTACGGTGTGGCAGGTGGAAGCGGCCTTCAACCGGCTAGAGGGTTACCTGGGCGGCATCGAGGGGCAGGTATTGCACTTGCTGAACTCGGGACAGCGGCTTGAGCTGGATCCCGAGGCGGTTGTTTACCGGCACGTCCACTGGTTGAGCCAGGTGTCCTACTGGAAGCCCTTCAGCTATGCCCCCGCCGGGAGCCTGGACAGCCTGTACCGGGGCGACAGGATTGAGCTGACCGTTTCCCCGGCCACGGGGCGGGTAACCTGCATCCAGTACACCAGGGCCATGTTGGCGGGGGTGCTGGCGGCAGCCGATGCAGCTGGCGGCAGCATTTCGTTGAAAAACGGGCAAAGTTACGATCTGGCCCCCGGGGCCCGCGTATACCGCGACGGGCGGGAAGCAAGCTTGGATGAATTGGAAAAAGGCGATCACCTAGAAGCCACCCTGCTGCCCGACTCCTCGCGGGTATGGAGCATCAACGCCTTCTCCCGGGTGCTGCTGGGTCAGGTGGTTTATTACAACCACTTGTCCGGTACCGTAGTGGTATTTAGCGACCAGGACCGGTATCACATCTACCACGTGCGGGAAAAGGCCCCCGTCTACTGGCAGGGGCGGGAGATGGGCCCTACCGCGGTTAACAAGGGCGATTACGTGCGGCTGGCCCTGGATGATTCCGACCAGGTGTGGCGCATAGACGTGGCCACCCCGGCGGTGGAGCCGGAAACGGTGATGGAATTTGCCTCCTACGACCCGGAGACGGGGCTGCTGGCCGCGGCCAACGGTGCGCGGTTCCTGGTGACCTCCCGTACGGCGGTGCTTAAAAACGATATCCCCGTGCTGCCCAGCGACTTGGTGCCGGGCGAAAAGATAGCGGTAACCGCCGCCGTGGCGCCGGCGGGGGGCGAAAAAATCCTGGGCGTGGTACGAGCACGCACCCGGGAGGGTGTGACCGGGCCGCCCCTGGCACTGGACCTGCCCGGCTATGTAGAGCAGCCGGAAGTGGCGGTGGCCGGCAGCACGGGCGACGGCGTGCTGGTGCGCCTGCAGGTCAACGGCGGGCCGCCGGAGGAGCTTTTTGTGGAAGGCGGCTCCTTCAGCCTGAAGCTGCCGCTGACGAGGGAGGGCACCAACCGGGTTACCGCGGTGGCGGTAGACCCCCGCACCGGCGGGGTCACCTCCCGCAGCGCTTCGGTATACTGGGCCGGCGACCGGGTGAACATGACCGACCTGCAGGGGCACTGGGCTGAGGAGGAAATCAAGGGCCTGATTACCAGCGGCGTCATCAAGGGTTACCCCGACGGGCTGTTCCGCCCCGACCGCCCGGTGAGCCGGGCGGAGTTCGTGCGCATGCTGGTGGGCGCCCTGGGCTGGAGCGTGGAAAGCGGCCAGTGGCCGCCCTTTAACGACGCCGCCGAAATACGGCGGGCCGACCGCCCCTACGTGGCCCTGGCGGCCGCACGGGGGCTGGTGCTGGGTTACCCCGCAGACAATACCTTCCGGCCGGACCGCGACATTACCAGGGCCGAGATGGCCGCCATGATTTACCGCGCTATGCTGGCAAGTGAAATGGAGCTACCAGAACCTTCCCGCGGCCGGGCGCCCATGCCCCGGGAGGAACTGGAACAGGTGCCCGCGTGGGCCCGGGATGCCGCCGCTTACCTGTACAGAGCGGGCGTTATGACGGGCCGGGCCGGCCGGGGCTTTTTGCCCCGGGAGCGGGCCACCAGGGCGGAAGCCGCCGTGGTTCTGGCCCGGGTGTTCGGCGAGTCTTACCCGGGGACTCTTGATAAATTGCCAAAAACATAAAACAACCCCCTGCCGCTAGCGGTAAGGGGTTGTTATCTTTCCAAAGTATTCTTGTTATGGCTGCAGCCACACGGTGATAGTATTGCTCCTGCTCTGGGATACTATTTGAAGCAGCAGGGCTTCCGCGTCCTGCAGCTGGGCCTTAATCTGTTTGGCGCTGGCTGGATTGGCGGCCAGCTCGGACTGCAGTTCCTGTACCCGGTTGTATGCCTTCAGGTACTGGCTGCCCAGCTCAATTTGCTCGGTCTTGACGTTTGTCACCGTGCCGGCGTGCTGCACAGCGGCTAGCAGCTCGTTGTATACTTCGGGAGGAGCCGTGATGGTGATGACATACCCGCCGCCCACGGCCTCATCAAGCACCTGCTGGCTGGCAACCGCTCCTTTGCCGGCGGCCA
>CAJYBN010000235.1 GCA_913064925.1 uncultured Peptococcaceae bacterium | reverse complement strand
CGTTACCGCCCGGCCCTTTTCATCAACAATCGACTGTATGTATAATTCGGCTCCCGGCGCCATGCCCCGGTACTTCCCGCCGGAAGCCGCCCCGCTGCCGGCCACGGTGCCGGCCACGTGCGTGCCGTGCCCGGACGTGTCGCGCGGGGGACCCGTGCCGTAAAAAGACTGCAGCGCCCGCACCCGGCCGCGGAAGTCGGGGTGCAGCTTATCCATAACCCCGGTATCCAACCCCGTGTCGGCCACGGCCACCACCTGCCCCCGGCCGGAAAGGCCCTGCTCCGTTACAAAACCCGGCGCCGCCGCCGGCCGGGCGCCCGTTATATTGGCGGACCGGTCGTTTAACAGCCGGGGCGGCTCGTATTTTTCCACGAACAAAACCTGCCGCAGAGCCGCAAGTTCCTGCAGGCGGGCGGCGGGAACTTCCACCCGCACAAACCGGCTGCCTGCCCCGCCCCCGGCCACCACCCGGCCGCCCAGGGCTTCAAGGGAGCCGGCAAACATTTCCAAGTCCGCCGGTGAAACCAGCGTCACGTTAACAATAACCGCAGCGCCGGCCGTTGTTGTGCCGTCCCCTTTTTGCAGGTTGGCAGCCAATTTATGTGCCGGCGCCGCAGGAGCGGAGCCTTTTGCCACGGGCCAGCCGGCGGGATTTTCCCTGCTCGCCGGGGAAGAAGGCGCGGCGTCGACGACCGGCTGCCGGTCCGGTATACCGGCTTGCCCGTGCTTCCCTGCCTCCAGGCCGGCTTGGCGCCCGGGCAAGCCCGGCCGCAGCCACAGGCTGAGCCCGGCGGCCAGCAGGGCCAGGCACGATATGACCAAAAGCGTTTTACATTTCAACGACACATGAACCACCCGTAAATAGTTAACATGATTAACTATCTAATAATTCCCTGCCCGGCTGTAAAAACCTGCACCCACAAGCTACGTTTGACAAGAAATTAAAGGTAAAATTTGTTTTGCTGCGTATATGGTAATTTGGTAAGCAAGTTGGTAAAATCATGTTATACATAACGGGGAGGGATTAAGTTGCGCAAGCTGCTGTTCATCGTTACCGCTTTGCTTGTATTGTGTATCGCCCTGCCGGCCGCCGCAGTATTCACCGGCTACGCCACGGACGTGGAGAAACACTGGTCCAAGGAATACGTTTGGTACCTGCAGCGCAACGGGCTGGTGGACGGCTACCCGGACGGTACTTTCCGGCCGGACCGGCAGGTAACCAGGGCGGAATTCACTAAAATGTTCATAAAAGTAGCCACCAGCGAGTACTGCAAAGTGCACCAGGTAAAGAAAGAAGTAAAGCCCGGTTTTAAGATTAGCCAGTTTAAAGACCACGAAAAAATCCCCGGCTGGGCAAAGCCCTTTATTGAACACGCCGTGAAGTACGGTTACATCAACGGGTTCCCCGACGGAACCTTCCGGCCGGACGCCCCCATCAGCAAAGTGGAGGCCGTAACCATAATCGGGCGCACCCTGAACATGGAATATGACGTAAGCAACTTGAACTACGTGGACACCATCCCGGACTGGACCAAGCCGGCGGTGGCCAAGGCCCACCAATACGGCCTCGTGGAAACGCCCAAGGATGGCAAATTCAATCCTTACAAGGTAATGACGCGCGGGGACATCGCAAAGTTCCTTTATATTTACTACGTAGGGGAAGATATTGAATAAGGGGCGGCTCAATGCCGCCCCTATAAAAAAATGTGGTTAATAAGTTGTTACAATATATTTTTTAAATTAATAGTTTCCTTTTCTGGGATGTGCTCAAGGAATTGCTTTAGAACAATAAATTCACCAGACGATAGCGCTTTATCACGGGATTTTATATATTCACCTAATTTAGCAAAAGAGACGCCTATATTATCTATCTCTTGGTGATCTATAACCACAGTCCACCACTTTTTATGTTTATTCCATAACTGTTCTGCTTTCGTAATTTGTGTTTCAGCTGCCTCCCATTCCTGGTTATCAATGGCCTGGTAAATATTATTAAAATTGCGCGTAATATCTTTTGTTGTCTCAGTCAAAGAATTTATGGAAAATATTCCTGCAGCCAGCATCAAAATGGCTAGCAAAATTATAGTTATGTATAGTTTCATTGTTACCTCCTCCTGCCGGTAGCGGTTTTAACCTGATAAAAAAGATTGCCAAGAGTATCCAGGCTGGCAAAAAAAACATCTTTAAGATCATTAATGCCAAATTTGCGCAACTCAGTTTCTAACCAGTTTTCATCGAGATTAATTTTTTTCAAATTATCATAATTTACTTTACCGTCAATAATAAGCGTTGTGGGGAGGCCCTCATATTTTGTTGGAATCTGCAAGTCCTCCGGTTGTACAGCTCTTTTTTGGGATTTGGGAATAATGCTTAACTGGCCGTTTGTTTCCAGTATTGCGTATTCTACGTCTGCTATATTAAAGTAATTTTTTGCCCTCATTTGTTCTAAAAGATCGTTGACATTATACCTTAAATTCCTTAACTCCTCTTCCACTATCTTTCCGTTTTCCACAACTATGCTTGGCTTACCGCAGATTAACCCCCTTGCTTTTTCACTTTTCAGGTTTATTAGAGATATAACAACTTGTAGGATCATAATGGTAATGATGGGAAAAATACTGTTTACCAGCGGCACTCCCACGTCTTGCATGGCGATAGCAGCCATGGCGGAAATTGTTATAACCACTACCAGTTCAAAGGGTTGCAACTGCCCCACCTGGCGTTTTCCCATCATCTTCATGGTCAGTACTACTGCCAAATAAAGTATTGCTGTTCTGATGATTAAAAGTAGCATAAAAAATCACCTCAATTTCTAAAATTAGGATATACATAAAAATAACCCGTATTAAGGTTATATATGTAAAATTTATTATATTTTTTATGTGCCTAAAACCGAAAGATTTTATGCAGTTTTTCACTGCATAAAAAACCACGGATTTTATCTGGCTTTGTCAGCAATTTGGGGCGACTTTGTGTCGCCCCCTGCTTTTATTCCTCTACCGCCTTCCGGGCATCTATAACCCCCGCTCCCTGTATATTGGGATCCAAATTATCAAGTTTTCTTGCAGTTGCCATTAACCTGGCCTTCACTTGTTCCGGCGTCAAAAAACCGTTTAACTGCAGCAGCTGGGCTACTACCCCGGAACATACCGGAGTGGCCATGGAAGTTCCGGAAAACGAAGCGTACCAGGTATCAACCCTGGATTGCTTATTCTTTTTATCCAGCATTGAACCGGGAGAGCGTAAAGATATTATATTTGCCCCGGGGGCCAATAGATCAGGCTTGGTCAGGTTATCAATGGTAGGACCCCGGCTGGAGAAATCGGCCACCTGGTCATCCCCGGTGCTTACTGTATTCAAGTCATCCGATGCCCCCACCGTTATTACCATGGGATCTATACCCGGGGAGTTGATGGTTTGGGGTTGCGGCCCTTCATTACCTGCTGCCACACAAACCACTATTCCGGCTTGCCAAGCCTTTTCCACCGCCTGGCACACGGGGTCGTTAACATAAGACTCGGTGGCTGGAGCGCCCAAAGACATATTGAGCACCCTAATGCCCAAAGTTTCCTTATTATCTATACACCATTGTATTCCCTCAATGACCGTTGAAAGTGAACCTGTGCCCATTTTATCCAGCACTTTGA
>CAJYBN010000234.1 GCA_913064925.1 uncultured Peptococcaceae bacterium | reverse complement strand
CTATTTTCTCCAATACCGGCAAGATATCGTTAACCGAGGAAATTTTCTTGTCGGTAATTAAAATATAAGGTTCTTCCAGGCTGGCCTCCATCTTGTCCGCGTCGGTAATCATGTAGGGTGAAATGTAACCGCGGTCGAAGTTCATACCTTCCACCACTTCCAGCGTGGTGCCTATGCCCTTGGATTCCTCCACGGTGATGACGCCGTCTTTGCCCACTTTCTCCATGGCATCGGAAATAAGCTCACCTATGGAAGTGTCGTTGGCCGAAATGGAAGCCACCTGTGCAATGGCATCTTTGCTCTCGATGGTTTTGGAAGCCGCTTTAATTGCTTCCACGGCTTTATCCACCGCTTTTTCGATGCCCCGCTTAAGAATCATCGGGTTGGCCCCGGCAGCCACGTTTTTCATACCCTCGCAGACGATAGCCTGGGCCAGAACACAAGCGGTGGTGGTACCGTCGCCGGCCACGTCATTGGTTTTGGTGGCCACTTCTTTAACCAGCTGCGCACCCATGTTTTCAAAGGGGTCGGGCAATTCTATCTCCCTAGCGATGGTGACGCCGTCGTTAATGATCGAGGGAGAACCAAACTTTTTCTCCAGTACGACGTTGCGGCCCTTGGGACCAAGGGTTACCCGTACAGCTTCAGCCAGCGCGTTGACACCCTTTTCCAGGGCGCGGCGCGCCTGTTCGTTGTAGATCATTTGCTTGGCTGCCATGTTCTTTTTAATCCTCCTTTTTTATATGTTTTAGCGATTTATTCAATAACTCCCCACACGTCCATTTCGCGCAGGATGACGTATTCTACGTCGTCCAGCTTGATTTCGTTACCGCCGTACTTGGAATAAATTACCTTATCCCCCACTTTGACGTCAATGGGAACCCTCTGGCCGTTATCCAGCAGCCTGCCGGGTCCAACGGCCACGACTTCACCTTCCTGCGGCTTTTCCTTGGCGGTATCCGGCAGGATAATGCCGCCCTTGGTTTTTTCCTCCTTGGGTATGGGCTTGACAACAATCCTGTCACCAAGCGGTCTGATCATGCAATAACCCTCCTTTTAATACCATGAAAACTTATGTATTGAGAATACTTGTTAGCACTCACTGCTATTGAGTGCTAACACCAAGTTGATAGTACAAAATCTGCATTTCAAAAGCAAGCACCCTATTAAAATAAATTTTGAAATTATTTCTTGCTAATAAAAATTATCTCCATTTTTCTTTGATTTTTATACCTAGATAATATCTTGACAATAAAAATGCTTAATTTATATATTATAAATTAACGATAAATTTTAAAGGGTGATTGCCAATGAAAAATGGTGTTTCCACTGGCATTAAAAGAGTGAACCTCATTTGCTCGCGCGACACCGCAGACGGCGTTTACCCTCCCCTGATCCTCGGCCTGCAAGCCGCCAGGGCGGGGGCGGAAACGGTGATCTTCTTTACCTTTGACGGCCTGAACGTGATCCGCAAAGGGGGTGCAAAGAAAATCAAATACTACCCCAAAGGCCTGCTGGGCGCAATTCCGGGCCTTCCCGCAATGATGGCCAGGATGCTCTCCGGGCTGGCGGAAAGCCGCGCCGGAGTGCCGGACATTGAAACTTTACTGGAAATGTGCCAGCTGGAAGGGGTTAAATTCCACGCCTGCCTGATGACTATGCAGATGATGAACCTTTCGCCAAGCGACTTAATCGAAGGGGTTGAAGTTGCCGATGCCGCCGGGTATATGCAAAAAGCCCTGGTTTCTGACGTTAACCTGTTTATATAAATATATAATATAATGTTTATATAAATATATAATATAATATTTAAAAGCCCCGTGCCGCCAAGCACCGGGGCTTTCACCTGCAACGAACTAAAACATGGTCAGGTATTTGTCCACTTCCCACTGGTGCACCTTGGTCCGGTAGTCTTCCCACTCCTTACGCTTAGCCTCGCTCAATTTCTCATAAATGTGGGACCCGAGGGAAGCACGGATAACTTCATCATTGGCCAGTTCCGCGTAAGCTTCCTCCAGGCTGGCAGGCAGAGACCCGATGCCCAGCTCTTGCAATTCGGCCGGCGTTAACTCGTAAATGTTCCTATCGCACGCCGGCGGCGGTTCTATTTTGTTTTCAATCCCGTCCAACCCAGCGGCCAGGCAAGCTGTAAGGGCCAGGTAGGGATTGCAGGACGGGTCCGGGTTCCGCAGTTCGATTCGGGTACTGGAACCACGCTTGGCCGGTATGCGGATCAGGGGGCTGCGGTTGCGGCCGCTCCAGGCCAGGTAAACCGGCGCCTCGTAGCCCGGCACCAGCCGCTTGTAAGAGTTAACGATGGGGTTGGTGACGGCAGCCAGGGCTCTGGCGTGCTTAAGCAATCCCCCGATGTAGTAATAGGCCACCTTGCTCAACTGCATGGAACCGTCCGGGTCATAGAATGCGTTCTTGCCGTTTTTAAACAGGGACTGGTTGGTGTGCATGCCGCTGCCGTTAATACCATAAATGGGTTTGGGCATGAAGGTGGCATGCAAGCCGTGGCGCTGGGCGATGGTCCGTACCACAAATTTAAAGGTCATGATCTTGTCCGCCGTATCCAGGGCGTCGGAATATTTGAAATCGATTTCGTGCTGCCCCGGCGCCACCTCGTGATGGGAGGCTTCAATTTCATAGCCCATTTGTTCCAAAGTCAGCACAATCTCCCGCCGGGCCTGTTCGCCAAGGTCCACCGGCGATAAATCAAAGTACCCGGCGCTGTCGTGCGTTTTTAATGTAGGCACGCCGTTATCATCAAGTCGAAAGAGGAAGAATTCCAGTTCCGGCCCAACCTGCATGGTATAACCCATCTCCGCCGCCTTGGCCAGCATGCGCTTTAAGGTAAGCCTGGGGCATCCGGCAAAGGGTGTACCATCGGGATTATAAATGTCGCACATCAACCTGGCCACCCCGCCATCCCGGGGCCGCCAGGGGAACACCACGAAGGTCGAAGGGTCGGGGCGAAGGTACATGTCAGATTCCTCAATCCTAGCGAAACCGTAAATGGAAGAGCCGTCAAACATCAATTCGCCGTCAAGCGCCTTTTCCAGCTGTTCAACGGTTATGGCGACGTTTTTCATTACCCCCAGCAGATCGGTAAACTGCAGGCGGATGAACTTGACACCTTTTTCCCGCGCCTCTGAAATTACGTCTCTTTTGTCCATGTAAAACTACCTCCAAGATTAGTTTAGTTTTAACTAAATACAGCCGGGAAAAGCCTGACTGCCAACAGACCTTTTCCCGGCTTCATCGCCGCGTCCGGCCACCCGGGGAAAAATAACAATGCCCTCGAAACAAGTTGACAGTAAACTTGTTTCGAGGGCACCTTCGCCTCCCCGTGTGAGCCAATACATCATTGTATTGATAATATTCAATTGATGAACATATTATAAATAAAGCGCCGGTAAAAATCAATAGTATTTTTATTTTTCTATACAGCACTTTCGCCCTTTTCCCCGGTATTGTATTTACTTTTTTTGCGCCAAAACTACATACAACAGAGCCAAGCTTTTGTCAATGGCCGCGCGCAAAATTTTTCGTGATTTTATGGCTTATTTATCGTATAATTACCTGGGGCAACGAAGATGATGCTCCGCCGGCGGGCAAGGAAGCCCGGTGTTCCAGAAGGAACGCCGGGCAATTTTTTTGCCTGATTTG
>CAJYBN010000233.1 GCA_913064925.1 uncultured Peptococcaceae bacterium | reverse complement strand
ACAGGAAATTCAACCGGATGGCTTCAAACTTTCCATTCAAGAAAATGGTAGAAGCCGTCACCCGCCGGGCGTATAAAGAAGGTGTGGGAGTAAAGCCGGTTAAGCCGGCGCATACATCCACCATAGGTTACTGGAAGTACATGAACCGGTATGGAGTGTTAATTCACCATGCTGCCGCGCTGGTTATCGCCAGGCGGGCGATTGGATTTAAGGAACGAATTACCGGTGAGCTGAAGCAGAAAATCCAGACTATCAAAGAGAAAGTCAATTCCTTACCTGGGGAAGGAAGAGGGATGACCCGAAAGGTAAAGCAGCTCTTTGACCGGCTTGACGGAAAACTTCCTGTCCACAACGGGTTGACCCGTTGGCGGCAGGAAAAGTTCTACTCCGTCTGGCACGAGTTAAAGCAGTTGGCTTCACTGAGTAGGTGACCCCGTTTAGCCGGAGTTCGGAAATAACCGGTAGGCCGTCTCTAACAGAGCGCGCGGAGGCGTCCAGCACTCATGTTTGAGGGAATTTTTCCACGAAAAAATTATCTTGAACAATCAGGACTTAACTTGAAAAATTTCCCTCAAACTGGACCGCTTCACGGCCAACGCCTTGCGCCCGTGAAGCGCCGTTCTCCCGTTCGGGTGGGACTCCCGGGGCCGAGGTCTCCCTGTCGCGAAGTTCACTCCCAGGAGTGGGCAAAACCTATCCGGAAAGGAGTGAAATCCTGGTCATGGGGAGGCCGCCTGACCGGAATTAAAAACGGTTAGGTTTTTTGAACCAGGTGTGAACGGTGCTCTTGACCATGTTTAAATCCAAGATTCACCGCGCGGTGGTGACCCAGGCCGACTTGAACTACGTGGGCAGCATTACCATCGACGAGGCCCTCATGGAGGCCGCCGACATACTGCCGAACGAAAAGGTGCAGGTGGTGAACAATAACAACGGCGCCCGGCTGGAAACCTACGTTATACCCGGGCCCCGCAATTCCGGCGTCATATGCCTGAACGGGGCGGCCGCCAGGCTGGTGCAGCCCGGCGACAGGATTATCATTATCACCTATGCCGTTATGAGCCGGGAAGAGGCCCGCAGTTTTCGGCCCACGGTGGTGCTGGTGGATGATAATAACAAAGTTATTCGAACTTTGGAAGAAAAACACGGCATGAGGGCTTAAGCGGAACTTGCGGGTGAAAAATTTGTTGAGCCGAGAAGAAATTTGCGTGTATAAAAAATAATTGGCCTGGAGCCGCGGGTGACCGCGCCGGCGCTGGACATCAGCCTGGACGTGGGCAGTCTCAAGCCGATACGGGGGGCGATAGAAACGTGAACCTCCGTAAAATACGAAAGTTGACAATATGGCCTTGCTGCGGGTAAAATTAACTTGGCCGAAAACGGAGTTGCCGCTATGAAAAGGAAAATTTTAGACATGTTAAAACAACAACAGACCTGGGTATCCGGCGAGCAGCTGTGCCGGGAATTGGGGGTGTCCCGCACCGCGGTGTGGAAGCACATCGGCAGCCTGCGGGAGGACGGCTATGACATCGAGGCCAGGGCTAACCTGGGCTACCGCCTGCGGCGGGTGCCCGACACGCCGTTTCCCGCGGAAGTGATCGCAGGCTTGGATACCGCCGTGGTTGGCCGCCGGGTGGAGTATTACCCGGAAGTGGCCTCCACCAACGAGGAAGCCAGGCAACTGGCCCAGGCGGGCTGCGCGGAAGGCACGGTGGTGGTGGCCGACGCGCAAAACGGCGGCAAGGGGCGCATGGGCCGCGGCTGGTTTTCACCCCGGGCGAAGGGCCTGTGGTTTTCGGTAGTTTTGCGCCCGCCGGTGAACCCGATGGAAACCCCCCAGGTCACCATGGTGGCGGCCGTGGCCGTGGCGGCGGCCCTGCGCGAGCATACCGGGGTGCGCGCCGGCATTAAATGGCCCAACGACATCCTGGTGAAAGGCCGGAAAATATGCGGCATCCTGGTGGAACTGAACGCCGAAGCGGACCGGGTGAATTTCATGGTGGCCGGCGTGGGGCTGAACGTCAACGTCGCGCGGGACGAGTTCCCACCCGAGGTGCGGGACACGGCCACGTCGCTGCTGCAGGAGACCGGGCGGCACGTGCCGCGGGTGCCCCTGTTCCGGGCGGTGCTCGCGCAGCTGGACCGGTGGTACGGGCGGTGGCTGGAAGAAGGTTTTGCTTCCGTGCTGGACGCGTGGCGCCGGCTGTGCGTTACCCTCGATTGCCCGGTAACGGTACATACCATGCGGGACAGCTTCCACGGCCACGCCCTGGATGTGGACGAAACGGGAGCGCTGCTGGTGCGCACTCCGGAGGGCCAAATAAAGCGCCTGTTGGCGGGGGAGGTGACCCTGCGGCGGCTTTACTGAGGCGGGCTTTGATTAATATTTTGATTAATATAAAATTTTTATTTTTAACTAAAACGTTAACCAAATAAATATATTTGGTTTACAATACGTATTGTAAGGAGCGTGATGACGTTGAGCAAAATAACCCCTCGGGATATGGTGCTGGTGGCTTTGTTTGCCGCCCTGGCTACGGCGGCTGCCCTGCTGTTTCGCTTTTTCGGCGGCATGATCGTGCCCTTCAGCCTAGTTCCCTTCGTGGTCCTGCTGGCGGGCGGGCTGCTGGGTGCCAAGCTGGGCGCGTTGAGCATGGCCGTTTACGTTTTGATGGGCCTCTTGGGTATTCCCGTTTTCGAGAAAGCGCCGTTTGGCGGGCCGGCCTATGTTTTTTCGCCCACTTTCGGCTTTTTGCTGGGTTTCATCGCTGCCGCCTATGTCACCGGTTTGGTTTTACAGGGCCGGGAAGACGCGGGCCCGGTGCGTATATCCCTGGCCATGCTGGCGGGGGTGGCAGTGATTTACGCCGTGGGGCTGCCTTACCTGTACATGATTCTCAACTTCTACCTGGGCAAGTCCGTCGACGTGCCTGGTGTTTTAATGATCGGCTTTGTTCCCTTTATCGGCTTTGACCTGCTTAAGGCGCTGGCTGCCGGGGCTTTGGTGCGCGCGGTAGGGGCCCGGCTGCCCCGGGCCGGCGGGCAGCAGGCTTAAACTACCGGGCCCGGCGCAAAGACTTATTGCGCCTGATCCGCTGTTCTGATAAAATTGGCATAGCGCTAAGCGATAGAACAATAGCCCGTGAAGGAAGGTAAGCGCCGGTGATACTGGTCTTTGACGTGGGAAATACTAACATTGTGCTGGGCGTTTTCCGGGGGCGCGAACTGGTGGAAAGCTGGCGGATTTCCACCGCCCGGCACCGTACCGCCGACGAGTACGGCATGCTGCTGCGGAACCTTTTTGATGCTTCCGGCATGTCGCTGGACACCATCCGGGCCGTGGTGCTGTCCTCGGTGGTGCCGCCCCTGAACCCCACCCTGGAAAACACCTGCCGTAAATACTTTGGCGTTGCGCCGCTGGTGGTGGGGCCTGGCATTAAAACCGGCATCTCCATCAAGTATGAAAACCCGCGGGAAGTGGGTGCCGACCGCATAGTCAATGCAGTGGCGGGCTACCAGCTGTACGGCGGGCCGCTAATCATCGTGGACTTTGGCACCGCCACTACCTTTTGCGCCATATCCAGCAAGGGGGAATACCTGGGCGGGGCTATCGCTCCCGGTATAAACGTTTCCACGGAGGCGCTGTTCGCCCGGGCGGCTAAACTGCCACGGGTGGAGCTGGTTAAGCCCCCTTCCGTAATCGGTAAA
>CAJYBN010000232.1 GCA_913064925.1 uncultured Peptococcaceae bacterium | reverse complement strand
TCCAATCCGGAAAGGAGCGAAAGCCTGGTCATGGGGAGGCCGGGTTCACAAAAACCAATAATTGTTAGGTATTGTGAGCTTTTTTGAACCAGGGTGGTAAATCGTGCGGGAAGAGAATAAAAGCGAGTGTTATTCCCTCACCTGGGAGACCTTAAAGCCGGACTGGCCGCTGTGGGTGATCTTGGCCGGGCTGTTCGGCGGGCAATTGCCCTCCATGCCGCGCTCCCGGAACAAATGCCTCTCAGCTGGGCCCTCTTCGAGCCGGTGGAGATTCTGGGGCTTTACCTTTTAATGTTGGTGCTGCCCTTAATTGACCCCTGGCGCAGGAGTTGCGCCCGTTTTGACGGCGTCTACCGGCTGCTGCGCTGGTTAACGGTTCTTTTTATGTCCGGTGTTTGCGCCATCTCGAGGGCAGATGCTCTCGGATACGACGTGGATGCGGTTCTGCTGCTCGACGTTGGCACTGCCCTCCTTTTTATCGTTAATCGGTAACGTTATGGGGCAGATACGACCCAACTTCTTCGTCGGTATTAGAGTGCCTTGGACCCTGGCAGACGAGGAGGTCTGGCGGCGCACCCACCGCGTGGGGCCAAAGTGTGGGTGCTGGGCGGCCTGGTCTGTTTGGCGCTGGCGCCGGTTCAGGCGCCGTGGGGTACGCATGCTTTCGTTGCGTGTTTGATCGTGATGGGGCTGGCGCGGTGGTTTATTCGTACGCTATTTTCCGGCGGCTGAGGAACTAGCCCTCTCTTGTCGGGAGGAATGAGTTGCCGGCGGCGAATAGAATAAGCGGAGACTGAGTCGAGCGCAATCGTGTCGAAAGGTTGCCCGTTTCGGCGGGAACAGAGGATCTTATCAGCCGGAGGCAGGAGAAGATGAGTTACCAGTTGGGTTATCTCGACGTACTGAAGGCAAATTTTTTACCACTGGATCCCCTTGGTATTTTAGCTGGCCCGGGGGGTGAAGCAGGTGCCTTTTAGGTTTTTGTTAGCACTGCAAATAGAGTGTTTTAGAGGAACAACCTGATGTTGAGGTGTGTAGATGATGAATGCCTTTTTGCGGGTGTTCCGGTCGACATTGAAGAAAGCGCTATCTCCTGCCTGGGGGCGAAATAAAATGGAAAACGAGCAAGATCCCGAGGTAGACTTTTCGGTGGCTCCCTGGGATGACGAAATAAGATTGCACGTAAAAAACTGGCTAAAGTATTTCGCCTATATTGCTTTGATTGGTATCCTGATAGGAGCGACAGGGATACTTATTTCTCCTGGGGCAGGTCTTGCCGATTTGAGAAAGTTGATCTTTTTCATTGCAATGATTTTTATTGTCTTATGGTCTGCGATCGGAATGATATACTTTTTCTTCACTCCCCGGCGGTATTCTGTAAGCCTAAAAGGAATTGTTATTAACAGACCCGTCCGCAGGGCCGTTATCCCGTTTTCCGAAATACGGAAGGTCACGTTGGTAAATCACGTGCCGCTCTGGTGGCTTTTTGGCCTGATTGGCCCCGCCGATCCTTTTTTCGGGCCGGTAAATGCTTACGTTACCCGCTGTACCGGGTTAGTACGGGTAGATACGGTTAAGCGGGTTTGTTACCTTTCGCCCAGGGACCCGGCGGCGTTAGTTGAAGCAGTTAGGCAGCGCTTGGAGTAACTCCACCGCCCGAAGGACCGGGCTGAAGAGTAACGTCCGCTGTAGTATTGCATAAAGGTCAAGAGGTAGCGATAGTTTCCTTGATCATGCCAAAGAAAGCCTTCGCTGTACCGCTTCGGTAATGAGGCGCGCGTGATCTATTGACAATGTATGCGTCCTAAAGTACTATACTATTAAGACACCAGTACACAGATAAGGGATATAGAATGTGGTTTCGTGTGGAGCCCGGCCGGGGCGTGCCAATTTACGTGCAGTTAATGGAGCAGATCCGCCGCGCCGTGGCCAGCGGCGTTCTGGCGCCGGGGGAACAATTGCCTTCCGTGCGGGAGCTGGCCCTAAAACTGTCTATTAACCCGAACACCGTATCCCGGGCCTACCAGGAGCTGGAGCGCGAAGGCATAATATATACCCTACGCGGCCGGGGTACCTTCGTGGCCGCCCCTTCTTCCACTTTGACCGACCGGGAGCGCCTGCTCCGGCTGGACGAAGCGGTGGAAAAACTGTTTGTGGAGGCCTACCAGCTTCGTTGCACGCCCGCGGAAGTGCTGGCCGCGGTAAAGAGAAAAGTGGCGGGTATAGGGAGCAAAGATACTCAAAAGGAGGAGATAGAGCATGGCGATGAGTGAGCCAGCCGTGCTCACTTGCGATCTCACCAAGATTTTTGGCGGGCAAACGGCTGTGGACGGTCTGGACCTGGAAGTGCCGCGGGGCAGCGTGTTTGCCCTTCTGGGGCCTAACGGGGCCGGAAAAACCACCACCATCAAACTGCTTTTGAACCTGCTCCAGCCCACCGCCGGCGAGATCCGGGTACTGGGCCTGGATGCTGTGAAAGACTCGGTAGCCGTGCGCCGGAAGGTGGGCTACCAGGCCGAAACCCAGCGCTTTTACCCGAGGGTCCGGGTGGAAGAACTGTTTTGCTTGTGCAGGTCCCTTTACCCGCGCTGGAACACGGAAAGGGTAACTCGTTATTGCCGAATTTTTGAATTACCGCCCCACGCCCGCGTCGGCGAGCTGTCCAAGGGAAAACTCACCCTGCTGGCCCTGGTGCTGGCCGTCGGTCCCGAGCCGGAACTATTGCTTTTGGATGAACCGGGCACCGGCCTGGACCCGTTGCGCCGCCGCCAGGTTTTGCAACTGCTGGTGGAAGAAATGGCCGGGGGAGATCGCACCATAATCATTTCCTCGCACCAGCTGCAGGACGTGGAGCGCATTGCCGACCGGGTGGGTTTTCTCTTCCGGGGGAAACTGATCCTCTCCCGGCCCCTGGAGCAGTTGCTGGGCGAAGAAAAGAAGGTGCGCGTGCTCTTTCCCGGATCCCCTCCGGCGGATTTACCCGGATGGCCGGGGGTAAGGCGGGTTACCCGGGAGGGTTCGCACCTGTTGATTTCCCTGTCCGGCCACTTGGATGAGGTGCTGGGCAGGTTAAACCGGTGCGAGGGCGTAGCTTTCGAGGTGCTGGACCAGACGCTGGAGGACGTTTTCGTGGAGTATGCAGCAGGCGAAGAAGCTAGCCGGGATGTGGTAGAACATGATTAGCGTGCCTCTTTTGCGGTGGGAGATACGGCGGTTGCGCTGGTGGTACGCGGGGCTATTGTTCTTCTGGTTAGGCAGTTTCATCTTTACTTTATGCATCACTGTTCTCGGTCAATCAGTACTACGTTTCAGCGTTTCGCTTTCGGTACATTGGGAGCACGTGGATTTCATGTGGCTCGGTATGTTTTGGGCAATTTTTTGGGGTGGAGGATTGTTTGCCGGGAAATTCAGGGACGGTACCATGGAGTTTCTGCTGGCCCGGCCGGTATCCAGGCGGGAAGTTTATCACAGCATTATCCTGGCCGGAGGCATTCCCCTCGTTTTCCTGGTGATGCTACCTTCTTTGTTTGCCCTTACCCTTCCCCTCTGGGAATTTTCGCATTTGCTTCTTGTCCGGCTTCTGGCGCTCAATTTACTGGAGGCGGCCTGGGTGATTGACGGTTTCCTGCTCAGCGTATTTGTCGTATTTGTATATCTGCTTACTAGCAACAGTAACCGATGGTATGCCCGCTTTATCGAGGCTTCTTTCATAGGTGCGGCTGTAGCCGTTC
>CAJYBN010000231.1 GCA_913064925.1 uncultured Peptococcaceae bacterium | reverse complement strand
CCGTTTTAAGCATTTAAATGAGCCATCTTTGAACGCTGACTTTGACGAATCCCTGTATAAATTGTATTGCCCTATTGACATAACATAAGGGTTATGCTAATATATGCTTTGCGCAGATGGTTGTAATTTATGCGGCAGTGGCGGAATTGGCAGACGCGTAAGATTCAGGTTCTTATGGGCGTTATGCCCGTGGAGGTTCAAGTCCTCTCTGCCGCACCACTCAACAAATATGACCTGCAGTTAGCTGCAGGTTTTTATTTTTTATCACATATTAATCCACCTGGACAAATTGGTAAAAAAAGTCCGGCCTTAAGCCGGACGGGGAGAGATAGAACTCACCAAAGCGGAGTATTATTATCCTAACCATTTCCGCAGCACATTATTCGTCCTGTTGGGTTATTTTTTTCCCTGGCGGCGTGATATACTATCAATGGTTAAGTTAAATTTTCACAAGGAGGTTGTTGCCGTGCGGGATACCATGCGTAAACTATTATACGCTGGGATAGGCGTGTTTAGTATTACACGGGAAAAAGCGGAACAGGTTATTAACGAGCTAGTGGACAAAGGCCAGGTAAGCCGGGAAGAAGCCCAAGACATGGTTGATGATCTGGTAAAGAAGGGTGAAGAGGAAAGGGAAAACATACGGCAGAGCATCAAGGAAGAAATAGCCAACGCCAGCCAAAATATCGGCCTGGTTACCAGGAAAGAGTTCAACGAGCTGAAAAATAGGGTGGAAGCACTGGAACAGCTTATACAGGGAAAGAATAACATTTGAGTTATGATGCAATTTATACGGCATATTTTAACAACCCCTTTACTATCTATTATTGATAGGAAAAGGGGATTTCTTATGTTCAGGAAATTTTTTTGGGTAATACTGATCATAATGCTCATTACAGGTGTCGGCCGGGCGCAGGCCGCGGAGAAAAACGGTAACAAAGAATATATATTCGTAATTTACGTGCATCGTCTTCAAGCCTCGGATTTTACTGGTCCAAAAGCCCCGCCGAATATGACCGAACTAAAAAAACACGGTGTCAGTTACCGCCACGTCGCGCCATTAGCGGCCGACCCCAAAGACAGCCTGTTGGGCTTGCTTGGCCGGAAAAACAATCAGCTTCTGTTACCCCCGGCGCTGGCGAAAAACGATATTGATTCCCTGCTGGTGGACGGTTCCGATACCGTTGCAGGGGAATGGTTACAAAAATACGGCATGGATTTTATTGCGGAAAAATCCGACGCCCTGCTGATGGACAAGTTTTTGGCTACATATAACCGTAAGCCAAGCCGGTTTGTACTTTTTTACCTCGATGATACCAGTGAAGCGGCTGGCGAAAAAGGAGCAGCACAGCAATGGTCAGTAGCCGACAACCAGCTTGGACGTTTGGTTAATTATTTGATTCGATCAGGTAAACTACAGCAT
This sequence comes from uncultured Peptococcaceae bacterium, assembly GCA_913064925.1. Classification (GTDB taxonomy): domain Bacteria; phylum Bacillota; class Desulfotomaculia; order Desulfotomaculales; family Desulfallaceae; genus CAJYBN01. Next base: position 2,310 of record CAJYBN010000231.1, on the reverse strand, counting down.
TCGACCATTTTTTTAACCGGGGGAAGCCAGGACCCTCCCTTAATTATGTACGGAAACAATATCGTTGCACCAGGCACTTATTTTTATTGCCACCAACAAGACATCGTCCCGACAATATGCTCATTACTTGGAATAGATACCCCAACCGGACTGGTGGGTAACGTCATGTATGAATGTTTGCCCGCCTCTACGCTTAACGATTACATCGTTAACCTGAAAAAAAGAATTGTCGGTCTGCAGCAAGAATGCCTGTCGCTCTACCGGGAGCTGGCCATAGCAGAGAGGGAAAAACAGCTGGTTGATAAGCAAAAGCACCTGGTGGAAAAGGAGAGGAAGATCTTCCGGGGAACGCTTGCCCAGCAAGAAAAAGAACTGGAGCAATTAAAGAAGCGCATAAAATTACAGAAAGCATTGACTGTAACCATCGTGTTATTGATGGGTTTCGGTTACGTAGTGGAATACAAAATCCTGCGTAAAAAATTCCTATTGTTTCCTTGAACATAATTTAATCATATGTTCATATTTTTTGTGTCGTTCTGGAAGGATTTTTATTAATTCCGTCGAAGGTTAACTCAAGTTTTTGCTAACATGAGCGTTTTCGCTACCCTTTTTCAGCTACATAGCTTAGCCGGTTTGCTTTGCATGCGCCCTTTATATTTGTTGAGTCATTTAGCAGGAAATTAACTGCCCCGTGTAGAATTCACATGGGTAAGTTCGTATGCACTTCGTTCAGGTAGGTAAACAAACGTAACCCAACTATGTAATTAATGCAGGAGTGGTAGCAATGAAACTGGCCGTTTCAGGTAAAGGTGGCGTCGGCAAAACGACGGTTGCCGCAAATCTGGTAAAAATCTTTGCCCAACATGGAGGAACGGTTTATGCCATAGATGCCGACCCGGATGCCTGCCTGGCCGCAGCCATAGGCATACCGGAGGATGAGGCCGCCAAGCTAAAACCCGTAGTGGAAATGCGCGACGTTATCCGCGCAAGATCAGGCGGTGGGGTTTTTTATACTTTGAACCCCAAAGTAGATGACTTCATTGACGATTACAGTTATAAGCTGGGTAACATTCGTTTTTTGCGTATGGGCGACCCCAAAAAAGGGGGTTCAGAGTGTTACTGCCGGGAAAACACATTTTTAAATGCCCTCGTTACCTCTTTGCTCCTTGATCAGAACGATACCGTTATCATGGACATGGGTGCCGGTATAGAACACCTTTCTCGAGGAACGGCCCGTGGCGTGGACATGATGTTGATTGTTGTAGAACCCAGCCGTAACAGCATCAACACCGCCAGGCAAGTGGAAAAAATGGCGGGCGAGCTGGGAATCGCCAGAACAGGTATTATAGCTAACAATGTTCGTTCAGAAAAACAAATACAATTTATCACAAACTGTTTCCCGGAAAAAAGCATTCTGGGTTTTATTAAGTTTTCAGAAGAATTATGGCTAAATGCCATGGAACCTTCACCGGCGTTAGAAACAGAAAAAGAATTGCTTAAAGAAATGAAACAGGTTTACCTTAATATTCTGGGAGAGGTGGGTGGTAATAAACATTAACAGAAAATTCTATTTAAGCCGCCGGTTGATTTCAGTTTGGCCAAGGAACTGTTCGGCCAGGCGGTACGCGTGAGACCACGGGAAAAAAGCCATAAAGAACCGTGTAAGCGGAAATTGCTGTATTTATCGTTATTATTTATTTATTATGAGGGAGCAGCCGCTGATTAGGGGAGTAATTCAGCTGCACTCCGTGTGTTTAGTTTTGGCGTTAATTTTATATCAAGGAGGTTAAAGTTATGCCAAGGTTTAGAGATCCAAGCCACACCTGCAGGCCTTCGGGCGCACCGAGAGTCGTAGACCCGAAGGTAGTCAAGCGCTCCGTCGACCCGGGCGTTCTGGAAATGGTTGATATTGCCAAAGAACGCGGCATGATCACTGCTTTCGACCGCTTTATCGCCCAGCAGCCGCAGTGCCAGTTTGGCTACAAGGGCTTGTGCTGCCGTTTCTGCATGATGGGCCCGTGCCGCATCAAAGCAGATGAAGGCCCGGCCAGCAGGGGCATTTGCGGTGCCAGCGCCTGGACCATTGCCGCCCGCAGCACCGGGTTGATGCTGCTAACCGGCGCCGCTTCTCACAGCGAGCACGCCAGCCACATGGCCCACACCCTGCTGGAAGCCGCCGAAGGGCATGCGCCGGATTATGGCGTCAAAGACCCCGACAAGCTGCGCCGGGTAGCCAAGCGCGTGGGTATTGAAATAGAAGGCAAGGATGATAAGCAGCTGGCCAAAGAAGTGGCTGAGGCTGCACTGGCT
>CAJYBN010000230.1 GCA_913064925.1 uncultured Peptococcaceae bacterium | reverse complement strand
ACTTCGGCGTTGCCGTGGTCGGCGGTGATGATGGCCAGACCGCCCGCCTCCCGCACGGCCCGGACCGCGCGGCCGACGCAGCGGTCCACCGCCTCTATAGCCTGCACGGCAGCTTCCATCACCCCGGTATGCCCCACCATGTCCGGGTTGGCGTAGTTCATGATGACCACGTCGTAGATGTTTTCCCGCAGCTTGTTCACCAGCACGTCGGTCACCTCCGGGGCGCTCATCTGCGGCTGCAGGTCGTACGTGGCCACCTTGGGGGAGGGCACCAGCACGCGGTCCTCGCCCGGGTTGGGCCGTTCCACGCCGCCGTTGAAAAAGAAGGTGACATGGGCGTATTTCTCAGTCTCGGCCAGGCGCAGCTGCCGCAGGTTGTGATAGCTGAGCACCTCGCCCAGCGTGTTCACCAGCACCTGGGGGCGGAAGGCCACCGGCGCGTCGATGGTCTTGTCATACTGGGTCATGCACACAAAGTGCACTTTGGGCCGGCCCGGCGGCAGGTCGAAGGCATCAAAATCCTCGTCCACGAAAGCCCGGGTGATCTGCCTGGCCCGGTCGGGCCGGAAATTAAAGAATATGATGCCGTCCCCGTCAGTTACCAGGCCCACGGGACTGCCCCCGTCGTCCGTCACCACGGAAGGCTTCACGAACTCGTCGGTTTCGCCCCGCGCGTAGGCCTGTTCCACCGCCGCCAGGGCGGAAGGCACTTTGATACCCTCGCCGCGGACCATGGCGTAATAAGCTTGCTGGGTGCGCTCCCAGCGCCGGTCGCGGTCCATGGCGTAGTAGCGGCCCATCACCGTGGCCACGCGGCCGGTCTCCATCCGAGCCATCCTTTCAGTAAGCGGTATGATGTATTCTCGGGCGTTGGCCGGTGGCACGTCCCGGCCGTCCAGGAAAGCGTGCACGTACACTTTTTCCAGCCCCTGGTCCCGGGCCAGATCCAGCAGCGAGTACAGGTGCTGGATGTGGCTGTGCACCCCGCCGTCCGAGAGCAGCCCCATGAGGTGCAGCGCGGTGCCGCGGCGGCGCACTTTTTCGACCGCTTCCAGCAGCACCGGGTTCTGGTAAAAGGTCCCGTCCCTGATGGCGCGGGAGATCCTGGTTAGTTCCTGGTAAACTATGCGCCCGGCCCCCATGTTCAGGTGCCCCACCTCGGAATTACCCATCTGGCCCTCCGGCAGGCCCACGTCCTCGCCGGAGGTGCTCAGCGTAGTATACGGGTAGCGGGCCAGCAGCTCGTCCATGTTGGGCGTGCGGGCGCGGGCGATGGCGTTGCCTTCTCCGTTGTCGCTGAGGCCCCAGCCGTCCAGAATGACCAGCACCAGGGGCCTTCTCTTTACGGTCAAAACAGTTCCTCCTTTACTCCTTTAACAACTTTCAACCTTTCAACACCTGGCACCGCGGATGATGGCTGCGAAACTGTCGGGGTCAAGGCTGGCACCGCCCACCAGCGCGCCGTCAATATCAGGCTGGGACATCAGCCCGGCAATGTTGCCGGGTTTGACGCTGCCCCCGTACTGGATGCGTATCGCCTCCGCCGCTTCCCCGCCGAACAGGCGGCGCAGTAGGCCGCGGATGAACGCGTTCACCTGCTGGGCGTCTTCCGCCGACGCCGTGCGCCCGGTGCCGATGGCCCACACGGGCTCGTAGGCCACCACCAGCCCGGCGGCCGCGCGGGGCTGGAGCCCCGCCAGCGAGCCTTCCACCTGCCGGCGCACCACCTCTTCCGTGCTGCCGGCCTCGCGCTCTTCCAACCGCTCGCCCACGCAAACAATGGGCACCAGCCCGTGGCGCAGCGCGGCGCGCACCTTCTTGTTCACGGTTTCGTCGGTTTCCCCGAAATACTGCCGGCGCTCGGAATGGCCCAGGATGACGTAGCGGCAGCCGGCTTCCCTCAGCATCACCGGGGAGATTTCCCCGGTGTAGGCCCCCTCATCCTCCCAGAACATATCCTGAGCGCCCACGGCGATGCCCGTCCCGGCCAGGCGCTCCGCCGCCGCTGCCAGGGCGGTAAACGGCGGGCACAGCACCATTTCCACCCCGGACACCCCGGCCGTCTTCTCTTGAAATTTCATAACAAAATTAACCGCCTCGGCGACGGTCTTATACATTTTCCAGTTCCCCGCTATGATGGGCCTGCGCATTGCACATCTCACCCCGGTCAAATATGGTAAGGGCGGGCGGCTACTTGTCCTGCAGCGCCGCCACGCCCGGCAGTTCCTTGCCCTCCAAAAACTCCAGGGACGCCCCGCCGCCGGTGGAAATATGGGTGATTTGGTCCGCCACCCCTGCTTTTTGCACCGCCGCGGCCGAATCCCCCCCGCCCACCACGGTGACGGCGCCGCTTTCGGCCAGCGCCTTGGCCACCGCCAGGGTGCCGCCGGCAAAGGGCTCCATTTCAAACACACCCATGGGCCCGTTCCACACCACCGTGGCGGCACCCTTGATGCGCTCGGTAAAGTTCTGCACCGTTTGCGGGCCAATGTCCAGCACCATGCCGTCGGGCGGAATTTCTTGCACTCCAACCACCTTGTGCTCCGCGTCGGGGGAAGCCGCCGGGGCCACCACCGCGTCCACGGGCAGCTGCAGCTCCACGCCCCCGGCCTTGGCCTTGCGCATCAGTTTCCCGGCCAGTTCCACCTTGTCGGCTTCCAGCAGCGAGTTCCCCACGTTCACGCCCCTGGCCCGCAGGAATGTGTTGGCCATGCCGCCCCCGATGAGCAGCGCGTCCACCTTATCCAGCAGGTTGTCAATGACCCCGATTTTATCGGAAATTTTCGCCCCGCCGATGATGGCCACGAAGGGCTTGGCCGGCGACCCCAGCACTTGGCCCAGCATGTTTATTTCCTTTTCCATCAGGAAGCCGGCCACCGCCGGTAGAAACTCGGCCACACCCTGGGTGGAAGCGTGGGCCCGGTGGGCCGCCCCGAAGGCATCGTTGACGAAAATGTCGCCCAGCTCGGCCAGCCGGCGGGCGAAGCCCTCCTCGTTCTTGGTTTCCCCGGCGTGGAAACGGACGTTCTCCAGCAGCAGCACCTGGCCCTCGGCCAGTTCCTGCACCGCCCGCTGCACTTCCTCACCCACGCAGTCATCTGCTTTACGCACCGGCGCGCCCAGCAATTTCTCCAGGTGCCTGGCCACGGGGTCCATCCGGTACCTTTCGTCCACCGCACCCTTGGGCCTGCCCAGGTGCGACATAAGAATCACCCTGGCCTTGTGCTCCATCAGGTATTTGATGGTGGGCAGCGCCGCCCTGATCCGGGTGTCGTCGGCTACTTCACCCTTTTTGTCCAGCGGCACGTTGAAGTCCACCCGCACCAGCGCCCGCTTGCCCGACACGTCAACATCCCGTACGGTTTTCTTGGCCATGAAATCCCCCCTCAGCCGGTTAACAGGTAACAGTTTCCAGCTTTATTTTTTACCTTAATCTTAATGCTACAATCCCTGCTTGGCAATATATTCTATCAAATCAACCACCCGGTTGGAGTAACCCCATTCGTTGTCGTACCAGGCTACTACCTTCACCATGTCATCATCCATGACCATAGTGGAGAGCGCATCTATAATGGAGGAGTGGGGGTCGCCGTTGTAGTCGGTGGAAACCAAAGGCAGTTCGCTGTATGCCATTATACCCTTTAAATCGCCCTCTGATGCGTTCTTCAAGGCGTTATTTACTTCTTCCCGGGTAACTTTTTTATTCAGCTGCACCACCAGGTCCACCACGGATACGTTGAGGGTG
>CAJYBN010000229.1 GCA_913064925.1 uncultured Peptococcaceae bacterium | reverse complement strand
ACCCAGGTGGACCTGCCCAAGGGGCAGCAGTCCGGGCTGGTTCACGCCCGTGAGGTGTTGCACCGCATCAAGGGGATATCGTTTCATATTTTGACAGACGAAGATATTGTCAGGCACCCCCTGGTACAGGAGATTGTCAGGGCTTACGAAGAAATCGGGACGCCGGTTGATCGTAACGAGGAGTGAATTACATGCTTCCTCTGAGTAATATCAGAGGGAAATTAATAAACACCATTAACCAGTTGGCCAGAAAGAGAAAAGTGCGCCGTGGTTTGGCCGCTTTTGTATTTTTTGTGGTATTAACCTTGCTGGTGGCCGTTGATTTTATGCCCCGGGATATCAACTTGGTGGTGGGACAGGTATCACCCATCAATGTTTTTGCCCCGCGCAGTATCACGTTTGAAGACGAGGCCAAAACAGAAGAGATGCGCAACCTGGCGGCGGCACAAATCAAAAAGCAATACATCAAAGACCCGCAGGTAAGCTTGGATGTGCAGCGGGAAGTTTCCACGCTGGTGGACGAAATAGGCAAGATTCAATCCGATTCGGAGCTTGACGAAAGCGAAAGGGTGAAGCGGATTAAGGATGCCGTTCCTTTTACGCTGTCCGCCGGCACGCTGAAGCAGCTGGCCCGCCCTGATCCGGAGAGCCTGGCCCGGTTAAAAATGGGATTGAACGGCATGATAGCGCGGTTGATGGAATCGGAGGAGGGCATTACCCAGGAGAATATTAAGGAAGCGGAAAACAAGCTGGTCACAGAGATAGCCAACCTGCAGATGGACAGTTATTACAGCGAGCTGGCCGCTGCTATGGTAAAAAATTATCTGCGGCCCAATAAGTTTTACGACGCTGAAAAAACCCGCCGCCTGCAGGAAGCGGCCCGGGAAGCGGTGCCGCCGGTGATGGTTTCCATTAAAGAGGGGGAAAAAATCATCGGCGAGGGGGAAATAGTAACCGAAGAGCACATAGCCAAGCTGGAGGCGCTGGGGCTTTCCCGCCATACCCTGCCGGTGTCCGCCATCCTGGGCTCGGCTTTGCTGGTGGGCCTGCTGATGCTGGTGGTTTTGCTTTACTTGTACCAGCAAAACAGGAAGATTTATAATAACCCCGGTCACCTGTACCTGCTGGGCATTATCGTGCTGGGCGTGCTGGGGGTGACCAAGGCCATCGTAGCCATCAACTTCTCCCAATGGCCCGGGTTCGCTGCGCTTTTCGGTTACCTAGCCCCCATTGCGGCAGCGGGCATGTTGATCGCCATTTTGCTGGATTCCAGGCTGGCCGTGCTAGTGGTAGCCATAATGAGCTTTCTGCTGGGTTTAATTACGGGCGGGCAAATCAGGTTTGCCATAGTGGGCCTGGTTGGCGGCATGATAGGTGTTTACGGCGTAAGCAAACTTAGCCAGCGGGGCGACCTGGCGCGGGCCGGTTTTTACACCGGGGCGGCCAATATCCTGGTCATCGCCGCCATGGGATTGTTAACCGATACTCCCGTGGGGCTGGTTATTACTTCCAGCTTGATTCTCGGTTCCGTAAACGGCATTCTTTCTTCCATATTAACCAACGGGGCCATCCCTTACCTGGAAAGCGCTTTCGGCATAACCTCGGCAGTAAAGCTGCTGGAATTGTCCAACCCGGGAAACCCGTTGCTTAGGCGGCTGCAAATTGAAGCGCCGGGTACTTATCACCACAGCCTGTTGGTGGGCAACCTGGCCGAATCGGCGGCTGACGCGGTGGGCGGTGATTCGCTGCTGGTAAGAGTGGCGGCGTATTACCACGATATAGGTAAAATAAAAAGGCCCTACTTTTTCATAGAAAACCAGATGGGCGAAAACCCGCACGACAAGATCGCGCCCACGCTAAGCACCTTGATCCTGACATCTCACGTCAAGGACGGGGTGGAGATGGCCAGGGAGAATAAGCTGCCGCAGGGTATAACGGATATTATTGAGCAGCATCACGGCACCAGCTTGTGCAGCTTTTTTTACCACAAAGCAGTGGAAAACAATAAAAACGAGAGCGTCAATGAAGAGGAATTCAGGTATGAGGGGCCCAAGCCGCAAACAAAGGAAGCGGCTATAGTCATGCTGGCCGATGCCGTGGAAGCGGCTATCAGGTCGCTACAGAACCGGACTCCGGGCCGCGTGGAGGGGCTGGTACATAAAATTATCAGAGACAAGCTTATGGACGGCCAGTTGGATGAAAGCGACCTCACGTTGAAGGATCTGGATATCATAGCCAATTCCTTTATCAGGGTACTTTCGGGCATTTTTCACAGCCGTATCGAGTATCCCGACCTCAAAGCCTTAAAGCAGCCGGAAGGAGCGAAAAAGACCAAGCGCCGCAGGAGCCTGCGCAACATTGCCAAGTAACAGTACCGGCGCGGAGTTTGGAGCGAGCGAAGGTAACGAAGCGCCCTTTATCAGCAAATCAGACCCGACCGTTCAGAGCCGGGTCTTTTGGCATTTAGGACATTCTTTGCACGCTGTCCGCGTTTGTTTTATCAGATCCTTTGGGGACGAAAGTTTTACAGCAGGTAGCCATGCAGGTGTTTACTGGAGTAGGGGACAGCTGTTTAGCCATGGTCGCGTCGATGCGGTCGGGCTGCGAGTTGCCGAACTCGTCCGAGGTAACGATAATCTCGTTGGCTTTGCACACATTCCCCTGTGCCCAGTAATGACAGGTGTTGACGAGGCAGTGAATGTGCTGATTCATACTTTCTCTTACCTCCTTTAATTTTTTGGGTACAGCTTTAGTTTTAAACCTGAGAAATTTTTTATTTTGAAAAATATTGCCAGCCAGAATTGCGTTTTCCCTTTTTTTCATGTACAAATAATACCAGGGGATGTGTACTAGGCGAAAGGAGAGCAGAAAGCTTGACGGTTTTAATCAGTAACCTGCAGGACAAGGTGCCCGTGGATGATGAACTGACCGGGTTCTTGGACGGGGTGGTCAAAGAAGCGTTGCGCATGGCGGGCGCTGCAGAAGAAGCCGAAGTAAGCCTGGTGTTTGTGGACGATTCTTACATGGCCCGGTTGAACAAGCAATACCGTAATATGGACGGCCCAACTGACGTGCTCAGTTTCGCCATGCAGGAGGGGCAGCCAATGCCGGACGGCGGTGAGGAACTTGTGCTGGGCGATGTGATCATTTCCCTGGAGACTGCCGGGCGGCAGGCTGCGGAATACGGTCACAGCCTGTTGCGGGAAGTGGCCTTTCTTACCGCGCACGGGGTACTGCACCTGCTGGGCTACGACCACGGGGATGCAGAAGAGGCCGCGTTAATGCGGGAAAAGGAAAAAAAGATTATGGCCGCGTTTTTTTCCGAGGGAGCGGGGTCGGCGGAATGACGCGCGTGACACCCGCAAAACTCGTTAACATGGCTTTGGAAGCCAGGAAGCATGCTTACGCACCCTATTCGGGCTTTAAGGTTGGCGCGGCGCTGCTTGCCGCTGACGGCGAAGTGTTTACAGGCTGCAACGTGGAAAATGCGTCCTACGGGCTCAGCATGTGCGCCGAAAGGGTGGCGCTGTTCAACGCCGTAGCTCAGGGCAGGCGGTCGTTTATTGCCCTGGCGGTGGCGGCGGATACGGAGGATTACTGCAGTCCTTGCGGTGCTTGCCGCCAGGTGTTGGCCGAATTTGGCGGCGATATTGCGGTATACATGGCCAATAAGGACGGTGCGTTTCGGGCGGCAACGGCGGTGGAGCTGCTGCCGGCTGCCTTTGCGCTCAATTATCCACAGGTCAGGTAGGGAGCACTTATGGATAAATCCTTTAAATCCGGCTTTGTCACCAT
>CAJYBN010000228.1 GCA_913064925.1 uncultured Peptococcaceae bacterium | reverse complement strand
CTAAGGAGCTGTTTCAAGTGTTAAATGCAGTTGTTAAGGAAGAATTGGCTGTTAACAACCGGAATGTCTGGCGTAATGAAATTGTAGTTCTCCTCTGTATAGGGGAGATATTTTTAATGATGGGGTTAAGTTTTTTAAGTCCGATTTTGCCCAAATTTATTAAATCCCTTGGTATAGAGGCACAGGCAATAGGGATTGCTGTGGGTTTGGCAATAACGGCTTTTGGAGCTGCCAGGGCAATTATGGATATACCGGCGGGGATGATAGCAAAGCGCTTTGGTCGGCGTTTCCTCCTGGTGGGAGCGCCGCTGGTTGTTCTCATTAGCGCCTTAGGTTGCGCCTTTACTACGGAATACTGGCAATTGATTATCTGGCGAATATTGCAGGGGGCAGGAGCTGCCAGCTATAGTGTAGCTGCGTTAATTGTTCTGGGGGAAATAAGCGAAACTTCCAATCGGGGTTTATATATAAGTTTTTTTTGGACAGCAGCCTTGATCGGGGCTAGCTTTGGTCCAACTTTGGGGGGTTTTATGGGTGAGTATTTTGGATACAGGGCCGTATTTTTTTGCTATGCCGCTTTAGCTTTATTAGCTGTAATATGGGGATATTTTCGTATTCCAGAAACTTCTTTAAAACAAAATAAAGCTCAGTTAAGGTCAGAAGATCCTAATCTGGTTGAGCGGAAAAACAGCTCAAGATTTTTGTTTAATGGCAATTTTATTCTCATTTCTTTGGTTGCTCTGCTCACTTTGGTTACAATCGGGGGAACCCAGGCTACGCTAGTACCCCTAGTAGGTTATGAATACTTGTCATTAAGAGAGGGGCAGGTAGGTATAAGTTTAACGGTGATAGCAATTATGCAGGTGATCTTATCTCCAGTTGCCGGTAGATTTTCCGATAAAATAGGGCGAAAAAAATTAATTGTGCTCGGAGGGGTAATTTCCGCACTGGGGCTAATCATGTTTGTTCAAAGCAGCAGCTACTGGTTTTTTTTGTTTAGCGCGCTGGTTCTTGGTTTAGGCAGGGGGATTGGCGCGCCTGTACCTACGGCTTATGTATCTGATATTGCATTAAAAGAAAATTACGAAAGTACATTGGCATGTTTTAGGGCAGTTAGTGATTTGGGTTGGGTAATTGGGCCACTTTTATGCGGGTATTTAAAGGATATAGCCGGTTTAAGTCTGCCTTTTTACCTTACTGCCGCAATGCTTTTTCTAATTGTAATTTTATTTGGTATATTTGGCAAAGAAACGGTTGTTAGAAAAGAAAAATTTATAAGATAACGCCTTCTGTGCCCAGGTAGACGATTTGGTGTTTCTTGATGGGGCCGTTAGGATCTACCGGAAGTTCCGCTACTACTTCAATTACGGCATTGCCCTTTAAACGGGTAACTAACCGGATGCCTTTTTCGCAGTACTCGTCAAACTTCTTGTAATCCACGTATCCCCGGTCGAATACGTTCAAGGCGTAGTTGTTGGCTAACGGCATCAAACCCCATTTCTTTTCCGGCTTGAGTTTTTACGTAATTGAACAACAATTGCAGAACCTCTGGGGGCAGTTCTCTCAGCCTGCGGGAGAGCTCGGAGGCGCTTGGTGAACTCAAGACTAATTGATTCGCTCATCTTGTTGTTATTGAGACTATTGCTGATATCCCGTAAATCTCGTTGCTGTTCCAGCTGAGCATGGGCTATAGTTCAATGAGTTGGATGGTATGCAGCTTTTTAGCATCTTTTGCAGCAGCAAGGGCTGCGCCCAGCGCTCCAACCAATTGGGGCTCCGGGGGTACCAAAATTTCCACCCCTAGTTTTTTGGCCAGCAAAGTTACCACGCAGGAATTATTGGCCACCCCGCCGGTGAACACCAGCGGGGTCTGAAAGCTAATCCTTTGCAGCATGCCGGCGGTTCTTTCCACCACTGCGGCGTGTAAAGCCAGGGCGATATCTTCTCTTGGTGCTCCCCTGTGCAGCAGGGACACTGCTTCCGATTCGGCAAACACGGTGCACATGTTACTAATTTTGATACCAACGCTACCTTTAAGCGCCGATTCGCAGAATTCCGTCACATCGGCGTAACCCAGGGCGCCGGCCATCACCTCCAGGAATTTGCCCGTCCCGGCAGAACACCGGTCGTTCATTTGAAAATCAATTACTGAACTTCTTTCGTCAAGTAAGATCACCTTGGTGTCCTGGCCGCCAATGTCCAGCACGGTACGTACCCCGGGAAAAAGATGAGCGGCTCCCAGCGCGTGGGCCTTGATTTCGCTAATCACCTGGTCGGCAAAATCGGATTTGGCCGCGTGCCTGCCGTAGCCGGTGGCCACTACCCGTTTACATTCTTCCGTTAGCAATTTCCTGGCTGCGGCCAATGGTTCAAATCCGGTTTCTTGCAACTTGGTTATTGCAATCTGACCACCGGACAGTGCTACAAAGCCGATGGTTCTGGAGCCGATGTCTATTCCTGCGTACAAAGTAATCTACCCCTTAACCGAGCATTTCAATGAATGCCTCGATTCTGGTCTTTAACTGTCCCGTATCCTCCTGGTCATAACCGGTCTCAATTTTTAAAAGCGGGATGTTTTCTTTTTTTAATACCTTTTCCACCCGGTTGGCTTCCACGGCATACGGGTCACAGAAGGACAGGGTGCAGTGAACAACACCGTCGGCGTTATATTCTCGGACTAGCTGTACCAGTTTTTCCATGCGACCGGGGTTTGGTGTAAAAACCGCACAATTAATACCCAAATACCTGTCCGCGATATTTCTCAGCATTGCCTCTATGTTCCCGTCACCTTCGGCCACCTCGTTTTCAAAATAGCGCAGCCCCGTGCAAAGTTCCTCGGCCACGATTACCGCACCGCTGGTTTCGATAATGTGCGGTACTTTCCAGTTGGGGATGGCCATCGGCGTGCCGGTGACAATTACCCTGGGTGTCTTGCGGGGAAATACCCCTTCGCCGTTCTTTACTTTTCCCTCCAGTTCATCACACAGCTCATTAACCTTGTTAGTAAATCTAACGACATCATCGTACATGGCGATTTGCTCAATGAGCAGGCTGTCTTTTCCGCTGATCGGCGCTGGGTCGTTTTTGCGCAGTTCAGCCAGTCGCCGCAGCGCCCGCCGTTTCCCGTTTACTTCTTGGATGGCTTTCGCCAATTCCGGACCTTTAATGTCACAGCCAGTAAATTCCTCCACCAGGCGCGCGAAGTCATTAACTTCTTGCAGCCACAGGGCGCGGTCCCGCTCTTTTTTCATGTGAGGTGTTTCCATGATGTGCACCGGCACATAATCATTGAGTATTTCAAATGCCTTCTTTTTACCGTCACAGGTTGTTTCGCCTACCACCATGTCGCAGGACTCAAAATAAGGGCAGACTTTGGCCAGCTTAAAGCCCATGAATGATTTAATCAACGGGCAAATATTGCGTGGCAAGACCTTTTCCGCCTCGGCTGTGCCAATGTCAATACCGGAACAGAGGCCGATACAAATGCCGCCAGCGGCGCGCACAATTTCTTCGGGCACAAATACGCAAAAAGCTCCGATAACTTTACCGCCGGATTTTTTATGCTCTTGCAATTCCTGGATTCTTAAACCGTGGATTTCATTGACTACAAAATCAAAATATTCCATACCCCGCGGCCTGCTGGGCTGCGTAAGATAGACGTCGTGATAAGTTGGTGGCAAAGCCCTTAGCAGCTGGTCATGGGCCTGCATATTTAATCCCATTGCACGCCACATTTCATTATAATTGCTCATTCCAATGCCGTCCCTTCCAATCAATTTTTAAATATATAACTCATTTAGAATTATATATAAGTATTTTGTTATAGTACAAATAAAATATTTTTATTAAGCTGCTGGATTGGGAAAAAATATTTTTTCACGGCTCTTGATTGGTGGTTTTTTATGTCGGCATTTAATTAGAAAAATCCGTCTTTGAGAACTCAATTATTGACTATAAATGCCGGTC
>CAJYBN010000227.1 GCA_913064925.1 uncultured Peptococcaceae bacterium | reverse complement strand
TCTTCCTGCTGGCCGGGGCGCTTGCTGCGGTCTCCCTTGGGGTCGGTTACCGCCCCACTGCAGGCCAGGTCGTTTTCCTGCAGGTATTTGAGGTGTTTGAGAAAGCGCTGGTGGTAATCCGTGCCCAGGTCGCGGTCCATTTCCCAGGTGATGCCTGCCAACGCATTCAGCACGTCGGCGCCCACGCAGCGGTAATTGCAGGTGCCCAGCACCTGGCTGGTGAGCAAAGCCATTTCCGCCCTCTTTTCCAGGTCGGCGGTGCTGCCGGCGAGATGCAGGCAGCGGCTTATCCTGTTGCCGGTATAGGGGGAATAGGCGGTCATAACTTCCTGGTAAGCGGGATCCAGGGCGAGGTCGTAAACCATGGCGTTGGCGTCTATTACGGTTCTGGTGGTGGGATTTTCCAGCAAATTGACTTGCTTGCCGCCGAGGAAAATACGGGGGTTGTATTGTTTCATGCTTTCGATATACTGCTGTCCGCTCATTAGCATGTCGCATTCCTCCCCATAAAGTTTACAGTTTTTCTAAGCAAGAAGCGTACCAAAAGGGCCGGGCGCTGCCCATTGCTTGGCGGCCCGTCCGTACCTGCCTTGGCGTTTCCGGCGCGCCGGGCCGCATAAGTTACATTTGTTAATAACGTGTCTACGCGCCTATACACTTCCCGTGTATATCTTTCAGGCAGCTTCACATAATATTTTGAGCTACGAAAATGAGGAGGGAAGTGCATGAGGAGGATAAAAAGTGTTTTGGTAATAGCTTTATTGCTGGCTTTTACCTTGTCGTTTGCCGGAACGGCGCCGGCGGAGGAAACCAAAGAACCAGCCCCGGCGTTGGAAACAACCGCTGCTTCGGCCGTTCTGATGGACGTTGCTTCGGGCAAGGTGCTTTGGGCCAAGGAGCCGGACAAGGAACTGCCTATGGCCAGCGTCACCAAGATCATGGTTTTATTGTTGGCCTGCGAAGCGCTGGAGCAGGGGCAAATCAGCTTGGATGACCGGGTTACCGCCACGGAAAACGCCTGGAAGATGGGAGGATCGCAAATTTACCTGGAACCGGGCGAAGAGATGAGCATGCACGAAATGCTGGTGGCCATAGCGGTGGGTTCGGCCAACGACGCTTGTGTAGCCGTGGCAGAGCATATTGCGGGGTCGGAAGAAGCCTTTGTGAAAATGATGAACGAGCGGGCCCGTGGGCTGGGCTGCCGGCACACCAGGTTTGCCAATACCACCGGGCTGCCGGCGGAAAACCATTATACTTCGGCGCTGGACATGGCTGTGATTTTGCGCGAGGCGCTGAAACACAAGTATTTTCGCGAAATATCTTCCATTTACAGGTACGACCTGCGGGGCGGTGATTTTGTTCTCTGGAACACCAACAAGCTGTTAAAGTGGTACAAAGGAGTAGACGCGGGGAAAACAGGCTGGACCAACGAAGCCAAGTATTGCTTAGCTTCCACGGCGCAGCGGGACGGCCTGCGACTAATCGTGGTCGTGCTGGGCACGCCCGAGCCCAAAAGTCATTTCCGGGAGTCCATGAAAATATATAATTACGGATTTGCCCGTTACGAAGCGTTTAGATACGCTGCCGCCGGGCAAAAGATTAAAAGCGTGCGCGTAGCCAAGGGCACCTTAGACGAAGTCGGTGCCGTGGCGCAAGCGGAGGTCGCTTTGGCCGTACCGCGGGGACAGAAGGAAAAGTGCCGGGTGCACGTAGTTCTTCCCGATGAAGTGGCAGCACCGGTGAAAAAAGGGCAGCGGCTGGGAGAATGCGTGGTGTGGTGCGACGGGCAAGAGGCGCTGCGGGTTCCCCTGCTGGCGAGGAACAAAGTGGACAGGGCGTCTGTGTTTCGCCAAATGTACAAAGCGCTCGACCAAGTGCTTAACTTTAAGAGCGATTAAGTTGGCTATAGCGGTAGGTTACCGCCGGCGAGGCTTTGCCGGGGCCTACCTTTTGCTGGTTTTGTTTTTTAAATTATTTGTTTTGTTGTTTTTTTAATGAATTTGCATTTGACGTTTATTATATGGTAAAATCTAACAGGTAGTTATTCAATTTTAACCTTAGAAGGTGGGTTACAATGAATTATACAATTAAAAAGCAAGGGGATTGTCTGGTGGTGGCCCTGTCCGGCGAGGTGGACGTCAGTGTTACCGACTCTTTACGCGAGGACGTGGACCGGGCGCTGGTAAATTTCGGTACCGGTAATATCCTTTTTGACCTGAGCGGAGTGGAATTTATGGACAGCGCCGGGCTGGGAGTTATTTTGGGCAGGTACAAAAAGCTGCGGGGTCAGGGGGGTAATGTTTACCTGGCCGGTGCCAAGCCGCAAGTTAAGAAGGTGCTTGAATTATCCGGGTTGCTGCGTTTAATGGAGGAGTACCCTACTGCCGGCGATGTATTGGGAAAAATAGGTTAAACATATACCAGTTTTTATTTTTTAAGGGGGCGGAAAGATATGAACAAAGCGGTGTTGGAATTTTCCAGCCGGGCGGAAAACGTGGCTTTTGCACGGGTGGCGGTGGCCGCCTTTGCCTCCCAGCTCGATTTTACCCTGTCGGACCTGGAAGAAATAAAGGTAGCCGTGTCCGAAGCGGTAACCAACGCGATAGTGCACGGTTATGGCAATAAGCCGGAAAACATGGTACGCCTGGAGTTGACCATCCAGGAAGAGTACCTGGAAATAAAAGTGATAGATCGCGGAAAAGGCATCGATGATGTGGCTAAGGCTCTGGAACCCGCATATTCCACCGACCCGGAAAGGATGGGTCTGGGGTTTTCTTTCATGCAATCGTTTATGGACAGGTTTGCGGTGGATTCCCAGCCGGGGCGCGGCACCAGGGTCATTATGAGCAGAAAGGCGGGGGCGCCCCAAAAAGCCGCCGTGCCCGATCAATAGGAGGAAACGTTCATGAGCGGCAAGCTAACGGAAATGAACCTGCCACGCTTTCCCCTGCTCAATGACGAGGAAATGAAAAATCTACTGGCACGGGCACAGGCCGGCGACGCCCAAGCCAGGGAACGGCTGGTAAACTGTAATCTTAAATTGGTATTTAATTTGGTGAAGCGTTTTCAAAACCGGGGTTACGAGCTGGAGGACCTTTTCCAGATCGGCTGCATAGGCCTCATCAAGGCCATAGACAAGTTCGACCTCAGTTATAACGTGCGCTTTTCTACATATGCCGTACCCATGATCGTCGGGGAAATCAGGCGTTTTTTACGTGACGACAACCCGGTTAAAGTGAGCCGCTCCCTAAAAGAAATAGCTTACAAAGCGCAGCAGAGCCGGGAGAAGTTGATGGCCAAAATGGGGCGCGAGCCCACCGTAAACGAAATTGCCGCCGAGCTGGGCATATCCCGGGAGGAAGTGGTGACGGCGCTGGAAGCGGCACAGTTTCCATCCTCCATTTACGAGACGCTGCACCAGGATGACGGCGATCCCATTTACCTATTGGACCAGTTAAGCGAAGGCGACGGGGAAGACAATCCTTGGCTGGACAGCATTACATTAAAGGAAGTGCTAAAACAGCTGCCGGACAGGGACAGGCTCATCTTACTTTGGAGATTTTTCGGCGATAAAACCCAGGGGGAGATAGCAGAAAGGCTGGGCCTTTCCCAGGTACAGGTATCGCGCCTGGAGCGGCAGGCTTTGCAGAAGCTGCGGGATTTAATGGAAAACGCCAATTGAATTGGCTGTGCATAAAATCCTCCTCACAACAAATAATAGTTTTGCCATTAGTACAATAAATCATTAAGAGGAGGGTTTGCTCAATGCACGTCAAGGTAATGGAAATGGTAGGAGAATCAACCGAAGGCTGGCGTAGCGCCGTGCAGTCCGCCGTCAACGAGGCTGCTAAGAGTGTTAAGGATATAGTAGGAGTAGAAGTGGTAAACTTTACGGCTAACGTGGAAAACGGCAAGGTGGTGGAGTATAAAGCCAACGTCAAAATCGCCCATACGGGATAAAGCTTGTGAGGACACCGGCCCGGTGTCTTTA
>CAJYBN010000226.1 GCA_913064925.1 uncultured Peptococcaceae bacterium | reverse complement strand
CGTAAAGAAAACCACTGGTAAACCAGCACTAATAAAAATTATTTCCATTTTTTATATTTTTACTAATACATACTCCTCCCAAATGAAAAGTGTTATTCGATAATAAATAAAGAAATCCTGCCGAACAAAAATAAAAAGTAGATAAAATTTTATCGAGCACGGCTTTGGCGCCGCGCCGAAAACGCTTTTTTCTAATAAAAACAATAAAAACCAGCATAAAGCTGGTTATACTGGTAGCGGCGCAGGGACTCGAACCCCGGACACTGCGGGTATGAACCGCATGCTCTAACCAACTGAGCTACGCCGCCGTATATGCACTGGAGCCACTAACCGGGATTGAACCGGTGACCTCATCCTTACCAAGGATGCGCTCTACCTACTGAGCTATAGTGGCATCTGGTTGCGGGGGGGGGATTTGAACCCCCGACCTTCGGGTTATGAGCCCGACGAGCTACCAGCTGCTCCACCCCGCGTCAACATTTTTTATTATAACACAATGAAAATGAGTTGTAAAGAGCCGGTAAAATGGTGGAGAGGGCAGGATTCGAACCTGCGAAGGCGTCGCCGGCAGATTTACAGTCTGCTCCCTTTGACCACTCGGGAACCTCTCCACGTAATCTATTACATATACTAATTCGGCCTGAGGCCGAATCATTTGCTGGAGCCGGCGATGGGACTCGAACCCGCAACCTGCTGATTACAAGTCAGCTGCTCTGCCAATTGAGCTACGCCGGCATTCACGGCAAAAATTATTATAAGTGATCTGCAAACTGTTGTCAACAGGTGTGTCCGGGGAAACACTGGTAAAAATTATAAAAAGGCTTGCTCTGGTGCTTTGTTGCGCTGCGTTGGCTAGCTTTTAGTGGGCGGGGCCGGCAGACCTGCTGTACTTTTTCTGTACTTTTTCAAGGTTGGCCTTCACTGCGCTCCCTTTGCCAGCGGCAGAGATGCGGTCCCGCTGCTGACCAGGTGATGTAAAGTTGCCCGGTGTCGCGGCCTGCAGTAATGTACGGAAATCTAAAAGCAGCGCAAAAAAACCGTAAAAGCATCAAAGCAGAGGAAAGCTGCCGGTTCACAGGCCAAAAACCTGTGGCCCGGCGGCTTTCTTCGCCGTTATGAAAAAACCTTACCTGCGCCGGCGCCGGGTTACGCCTCGGCCGCTGCGGAACGGCGCACGGCCAGCGCACCCATTTCGGCGGCCTTCCGGTTGATTTCCAGCAGCCCGCTCTTGCCCTTGGACAGCACCTTGGCCAGCGCCTTCAATACCGATTCCGTGGAAACCGCACCGGTCAGCTCCAAATATGCCCCCAGCAGCACCATGTTGGCCACCCGGTCGTTGCCCAACTGGGCGGCTATTTGGCTGGCGGGCACCCGGTATACCTGGATATCCTGGCGCTTTACTTCCCCGGTGACAATGGAGGAATTGATCAATAAAATGCCGCCGGAGCGCACTCTCTTGGCAAACTTCTCCAGCGAGGGCTGGTTAAACACCAGCACCGCCCCGGGTTCCTCCACCAGCGGGGAACCGATATTCTGGTCGGAAATAATCACGGAACAGTTGGCGGTACCGCCGCGCATCTCCGGTCCATAAGAGGGAATCCAGGCCACATGCTTTCCCTCCAAGAGCCCGGCGTAAGCCAGCAGCTGCCCGGTTAAAAGCACCCCCTGGCCGCCGAACCCGGCCACAATAACTTCTTGCTGCATTACCCCCGCACCTCCTGAAGTACGGTTTTGTATACACCCACGGGATAATAGCTCAGCATGTTATTCTCCAGCCACTGCAGCGCGTCCACCGGTTTCATGCGCCAGTTGGTGGGGCATACGGAAAGTACCTCCACCATGCTGAAACCACGCTGCTGCATCTGCATTTCAAACGCGGTACGGATAGCTTTTTTGGTTTTAATTACGTGCTTGGGGTTATGCACCGAAGTCCGGGCAATATATGCCGGGCCGTCCAGCGTGGCCAGCATTTCCGCCATCCGGATGGGGTAACCGGCCTGCTTAACGTCGCGCCCCCCAGGCGAAGTGGTGGTGGGCTGGTTGGGCAGGGTGGTAGGGGCCATTTGCCCACCGGTCATCCCATAGCAGGCGTTGTTGACAAAAATCACGGTTATGTTTTCCCCCCGGGCCGCGGCGTGCACGATTTCGCCGCAGCCGATGGATACCAGGTCCCCGTCGCCCTGATAGGTAAAAACTACCCGGTCGGGGAGCACCCGTTTGATGCCCGTGGCCACCGCCGGCGCCCGGCCGTGCGCGGCCTGCTGCATGTCCACGTTGAAATAATTATAGGCCAGCACGGAACACCCGACGGAGGCTACCCCCACGGTTTTTTCCCCTATGCCCAGTTCGTCGATGGTTTCCGCCACCAGGCGGTGGATGATGCCGTGAGTGCAGCCCGGGCAGTAATGAAATTTCTCCTCCGTCAGCGCTTGAGGTCTAGCTAACGCTTGCACCGTAAGCCACCCCCGCGATATTTTGTATTTCCCGCAGTATTTCCGTGGCGCTCGGCACCATACCGCCGGTACGCCCGTAGAAGTGAACCGGCCTGGCCCCGGCTACGGCCAGGCGCACGTCTTCCACCATCTGCCCGGCGTTCATTTCCACCGTGAGCAGGGCGCGGCAGCTGGCAAGGACGGACTTAATGGCCTGGTCCGGGAACGGCCACAGGGTGACGGGCCTCACCAGCCCCGCCCTGATGCCCTGCATCCGGGCACTGTCCACCGCCGTGCGGGCAATACGCGCCGCGGTACCGAAAGCCACCACCACGATTTCCGCGTCTTCCGTGCGGTATGTTTCCGAACGCACCTCGTTTTCCGCCATTTGCCGGAATTTCTCCTGCAGGTGACGATTATGCCGCTCCAGTTTTTCCGGATCCAGGTAAAGGGAGTTAATGACATTTCTGGCGCGACCCCGGCAGCCGGTTGTGGCCCAGGTTTTATCCTGAGCCGGTAAAGCGGTCCTGGGCCGGAAAGATACCGCTTCCATCATTTGCCCCAGGATGCCGTCCCCCAACAGCATGACCGGGTTGCGGTACTTGTCTGCCAGCTCGAAAGCCTCTGCGGTGAGGTCGGCCAGTTCCTGCACGGAAGCGGGCGCCAGCACGATCATGCGGTAATCGCCGTGACCGCCGCCCTTGGTGGCCTGGAAGTAATCCGACTGGGAAGGCTGAATGCCGCCCAGGCCGGGGCCGCCACGCATGATATTCACTATAACGCAGGGCAGTTCCGAAGCCGCCAGGTAAGAAATCCCTTCCAATTTCAAACTGATTCCTGGGCTGGAAGAAGACGTCATCACCCGGGCACCGGCGCCGGCCGCGCCGTAAACCATGTTGATAGCCGCGATCTCGCTCTCGGCCTGCAGGAATACGCCGCCCGCCTCGGGCAACCTTTTGGCCAGGTATTCCGGCAACTCAGTTTGCGGGGTGATGGGATAACCGAAGAAGCAGCGACACCCGGCCCTGATGGCCGCTTCGCCGATGGCTTCGTTGCCCTTCATTAAAACTTTCATGCCCGCACCTCCCTTTCCACGGCTATGGCCACGTCGGGGCACATAACGGCACAAAGGCCGCAACCGGTGCATTTTTCCTCATCCGTCAGCTCGGCGGGGTGATATCCCTGATTGTTGATCCGTTCCGACAGCCTCAGCAGCTTTTTGGGGCAGGAGGCCACGCAAAGCTCGCAACCCTTGCAGTTTTGCTCGTTGAAATAGACCTTTGCCCTAGCCAACCTTGGGCACCCCCTCCCGGCAGGTCGCAGGCGCCTCCTTAGCCGAGCGGACGCGCTGTTTCGCCAGCCTGTCAGCGACCCGGTGGGTGGCGATGCCCTCCTGGCGGGATATGGCCAGCACTTCCAATACGGTATGGTAAATGCCGGCCACTCTTTCATCAACCCGCTCACGGCAATAGCCGAAAAGCTCATCAGCCACGTTGATTAGGCCGCCGGCATTGATCACGTAGTCCGGCACATACAAGATGCCGCGGCGCTGCAGCTCATCGCCGTGCCGCT
>CAJYBN010000225.1 GCA_913064925.1 uncultured Peptococcaceae bacterium | reverse complement strand
GTATGAAAATTGACTAAAATGTCAATTATTATTGTACAATGGTACAAGAATTACTCCGGAGGACTTGACATGCCCGTTTCCAATGTACTGGCTTTCCCTTCAATTGAAGACCAGCATGTTATCCGTACCGCCGTTGATACTTTTCTTTCTACCCAGACGGGAAGAACCAGAGAAATAATGCTGAAAACCATCCGGGCCGTACTGGACCGCTACCGCATAACCAAATTCAGCTTTGCCGAATATTGCGTTTATGCTACCAAAGAGCCCAGGTGGTCGTTTATCAAGGCTAAAAATGTCATATACGGAACCAATTGCCCTGGGTGCGGAGAGCATATTTATTCCTTCAGAAGCGTGGTTCGGATATTAAGTATTGAAGAATGCCACCGCCGGCATTATGTAACATACGGTTGCCGGTGCGGCCGGGTATTCGGCAAATGGGAACACGCTTATTAAGACACAGTTCTATAAAACCTGGTCTTATAATTAGTTGGGTATATGATTGACTGAACCTTTCTGCTGTTGTTTAATGTAATAAGCAAAAACATCCGGGAGGAATACTTGATGGTGTACATAAGTACCAGGGGAGGCGGACAAGGGGTCACGTCCGCTGCTGCCATAAAAACGGGCATAGCTCCCGACGGAGGCCTTTATGTTCCGGCGGAACAAGTAACATTTGCAGAAGAAAAGATTTTTAGTCTTGCCGGGCTCACTTATCAGGAACGGGCAGTAACCATATTGCGTCCTTTTTTACCGGAGTTTACAGATGAAGAAGTTGCCGGCTGCGTGCATAATGCTTATAACGAATCAAGCTTTCATCATCCTTCCGTAACGCCGCTTGTGCACCTGGATGAGAAGCTAAGCGTGCTTGAATTGTGGCATGGCCCTACATGCGCGTTTAAAGACATCGCACTGCAAATGCTGCCCCACCTGCTGGTAAAGTCAATGGAAAAGACCGGCGAAAGCGCCCGCATACTTATCCTGGTTGCTACCTCTGGAGACACGGGAAAGGCAGCATTGGAAGGCTTTCGTGACGTGGACCGGACTGCTATCATGGTTTTTTACCCGGATGAAGGAGTAAGCCAGGTACAAAAGCTGCAAATGGTTACCCAGGAAGGAAATAATGTCGGTGTAGCTGCCGTTAAAGGAAACTTTGACGATACGCAAAGCGGCATCAAAAAGATATTCTCGAACAATGCCGTCAGTGATGAAATCGCACAGTACGGCTATAAATTTTCCTCGGCTAATTCCATAAACTGGGGCCGGCTGGTACCACAAATAGTGTATTATTTTTCCGCTTATGCGGACCTGCTCCGGGACGGCGTCATTAAAGCTGGGGACATGGTCAATTTTGTTGTTCCCACAGGTAATTTCGGCAATATACTGGCTGGTTACTACGCGAAAATGATGGGGTTACCGGTGAACAAGTTGATTTGCGCGGCCAATGCCAACAACGTGCTGAGCGACTTTATACGTACCGGCATTTACGACCGAAACCGGCGTTTTGTGCGCACCATATCTCCTTCCATGGACATTTTAATATCCAGCAACCTTGAGCGTTTGCTTTTTGCACTAACAGAACATAATCACGCCAGGGTGCGGGCATGGATGAACCAGTTGCAGGATAAGGGTCGCTATACCGTTGATGAACAAATAACAGCCCGAATACAGAAGCATTTCTGGTCCGACTACGCCAGCGACAGGGAAACAATTGATACCATCAAAAATACGTACCGTCGCTACAGGTACGTGGTTGATACCCATACGGCAGTGGGATTGCGCGTTTATGAGAAGTTTCGGCTAAGCGGCGGAGATAGCTGCCACACAGTGGTGCTCTCTACCGCCAGCCCCTTTAAATTTAACGCCAGCGTGGCTGCCGCGCTACTGGGCGAAGAACAAACGTCGTCGCGCAGTGAATTTGATTTGCTGCACATGCTTGCTGATATTAGCGGTCTCCCTATTCCCCACGGTTTGCGAGATTTGGCAAAACGCAAAGTAATACATAAATCAGTTATAGAACGTGACAAGATGCGGCAAGCCGTTATCTCTTTTGTAAGCGGGTTAAAGTGATATGAAGAAGGAAGTATACCTGTTCAGCATCGCTAAATTTTACGAGCGGGCCGCTTCGGAAGAAGGGCAAAGGGAAATTAGGAAGAATTTCGCACGCAAGCTGGACCGCTTGCGGCGGTACCCGCAGGTACGGGATAAAGCCCGCCTGCTTTATCGCGCTTACCAAAATGCTGAAACGCTGCCCACTCTGCGTAATGAAATTGGCGCTGCACTACTATACTTTATTTCAACACTTGACGCTATTCCGGATTTTATGCCCATGGCCGGTATAAGCGATGATATTGCCGTGCTAGAATGGTGTTACGAGCGCTACAAACAAGCCATGCGTAAATCCCTCGCCCGCGGGACAGCTAACATCATCTTAGATACAGATTAGGTAAAAATTGAAATCCGGGAGAAAACCTTCCGGATTTTTTTCGTTTAACTTGCAAAAAAAGACAAAATATATGAAAATTTAACCATGATATTTTTTTGTTAGCGGAGGTTGTATGTATAAAACTAAGTTAATTGGCATTTATTATGTTATTTTGCTGCTGGCTATTACTGCGTTGTGGGGATGCTCTTCCGCAGAGCAAGGGCCACCGGCCGATACCAAGCCAGAAAAACAAATAGCAGTATCTCAACAAAAGCATGTCAACAATCCTACTGCCCTGGCTGACAAACCCGAAAAAAATGCGTATAACCCGGTTACTGGGGAATACCTATTTAAGCTCGGCAAGCCGGTGGCGGTGATGGTTGATAATTTGCGGGCCGCTAGACCGCAATCCGGGCTGGCTTCGGCCGATGTCGTTTATGAAGCCGAAGTGGAAGGCTGCATCACCCGTTTTATGGCCATTTTTTACGGCAACAATCCCTCGGAAGTGGGTCCGGTGCGCAGTGCCAGGCCGTATTTTTTACGCCTGGTAAAGCCCTGGGATTGTCACTATGTGCATGTTGGCGGCAGCGAAAAAGCATATGCCGACATACCGCGACTGGGCATAAAAAATATTGATAGTATGCGGGGTGATCCCGGCTTCACTACTGATGAATCCAGACGCGCACCCCACAATATTTACATTGACCTCGGCAAAGCACTGAAGCACAAAAAAATAAATCTTAATCCACCGGGCTGGGCCTTTGGGGATTCCCCCGCTACGCCTGATTATTTTATAATAAAGTTAAGCTACAGCGGCAGCAATCAACCGGGCTATGTTTGGGATGGGAATAAACGCGTATACACGCGTACCATTAACGGACAACCACACTTGGACAAGGTAACCGGCAAGCCCATTACCGTCAACAATATCGTTATCCAGTACGCGCGACATATTTTTTCGGGTGATAGCTTGGGTCATATAGACATCGTCACTGAAGGGAGCGGCAAGGCCGAATACTTTTTAGGCGGCAAACACCTGAAAGGCACCTGGCACCGGACAAGGGGCGGGCATATAAAATACCTGGATGAAGCGGGGAAACCCGTGTCGATGGTACCGGGGAACACGTGGATTCAAATTGTCAGGCCGGGAACGAAGGTACACCTGGCCAACGATAAATAATAAGTATTAAATCAACATGCGCAAATCAACATGCGCGCAGACGATTACTTTTGGCAAAAACTCGAGCTTAAATGGCGGTATAACTGAGAGGTTATAAAGATGTACAGATCTTTGTTTGACATGTTGATCACGGTTGTTACAGCTATAACTGTATATTATCTTTTATCCGTTAAAACCATGCTGCCGGAAAATTTGAGCATGGCCGGCGGGGTTATGGCCGGAATTTTATGTGCCGTAGCGCTTAAAAGAAGAGTCAGGCGGAAGAAAAGTGGTGGTAGATGAGTAATTTGTTAAGTGGTAAGGAAACCCCGGAGAAAAAAAGCAATGATCAGATGGGTGCAAATAAGGGAGCGAAAAGCAACAGGGAGATAACAAAGAGGTCGAGAAAGCTGGTATAAACTAAATA
>CAJYBN010000224.1 GCA_913064925.1 uncultured Peptococcaceae bacterium | reverse complement strand
CACCCCGCCGCCCAGCAAGGCGGCCAGCGCCAGAAAAGTTAACATTACAACAAAAACCTTTTTGTACCCAGAACCCATAAACGAGCCTCCTTTGCAAAATGTATAAAAATATAAAACTTTTGCGTTAAAAACCATTAAATGTACAAAAACAAATATTATAAAACTTGCGAGAGAAAGCCAAAGTTTGACATACTAGCCCAATATGGGATAATTGTTTAATAAAAGTCTGCCACTGTCACTATCAATTTTGTTAAGGCCACCTGTAACGCACCGGGGTTGATCATAAGTGAAAAAACAGGTAATAACGGGTTCGCCGGCACTGTTCAAGCGCTCCCGGGAAACAGAATTCACCATTAATCGACTTATTTCAACAAATGAAAGCATCCTGTATGTCCACGGGCCCGCCGGGACGGGTAAAACAACGCTAATAGATGAGATTATCCAGAAGCTCAAGTCCCTTAACTACAGGGACGAAGACACGGCCTGTTTTGATTTCTCGCTCCTTCCGCCGCAAAAACAAGTAAGTATGCTCGCCCAGCTGGCCAAAAGTTTAAATACCATTCCCAAGCTTGTTGTGCTGGACGGTTTGCACAATCCCGCGCCGTTAATCAGTACATTGGAAATAACACTTGGCAAATTAGCGGAAAAAACAAAAGTTATATTTGCCGCGCGGGTCCCTCCCCCCGCCGGGTGGTCGGTATCACCGCTGCTGGGGCCGCAAACCGCCGTTCTGGCAGTTAAAGACCTGTCGCCCCAACAGGCGGAAAATTACTTAAGGGCCGCGGGCTTAAAAGACACGGAACAGGTAAAAAAGGCCATGCAGCTTTCCGGCTGCAGGCCGGTTGTTCTGGCAGACATTATCAATAACGTGAATTACTACAGGCGGGAAGACGCCCTGCGCCCGGCGCTGGCCAGGCAAATAACCGAAAGGTTCCTGAGCGAAACAAGCGATACGGCACTGCGCGGCCATATTGAAACCGCGGCCGCCGCCTGGAGATTCAACCGGGACCTGCTGGCCCACGTAAACGGCACTATTACACCATTAGCCTTCAGGCACCTGCAATCGCTCTCTTTCATATACACCGACCCGGAAACCGGGCTGTACCCGGACCCCGTCCTGAGAAGGGCAATTCTATCCGGCATGAACCCGCAAACCAGGGAAAACCTGCGCGCCGCCATACATTCCTTTTCGCTGCAGGAATACCCAGGACAAAGCGCTGTCCCCATGCATGTACTCAACGCCCTTTACACCTTGCCCGGCAATGATTTTCCCCGGGAGCTGTTTTGCGAGTCACCACCGGGTGCCGAAATTAAACGCGTCGACGGCGAAAAAGCGGTAACACTTAATTTCCAAAACTTTTTTGTAACGGCCTCCCGCATTGTAAAAAAACCCCTTCCGGGCCTGGTTGGTTCTCCCTGGAACAGCAGGGTTGATACATATTGCGTTATCGCGAGCGGTGTTACCGCTGCAGTGGCCGCCACGGCTGAATGGAACGAAAACCTGGCGAAGGAAACCCGGCTAACGGAATGGCCCGCGTTCACGGAAAGGCGGGGAAGCGCCCGGGTGCTTTTATACCTGGCATATAAAAGAGGGCACGACTGGGCGGTGAGCTTCCTGGCCAGACATTTTATTGCCAGCGGTACGGGAAGGGCCCGCATCATCGTGACCGACCCGTCTCCCCTGTTAATGAATGTTTTGCATTGCACCGGAGCAATAAGGGTAAAAGATTCACCCCGCGTTTACCTGTTGGACCTGACAGAAAGAACACTGCCCTCCCGGAAGAAGCACGTCGAAAAAAACCCCCGGCATATCCCAAAGGAAAACTTAATTGACGCCACCAGGAAAACTTTGCGCCAGTGGCACGACCCGACAAAAACGGGGCCATACCCCCTTTTGGACATCTGGCGCGAAAACGCGGGTCCCGGGGAGAAAGAAAAAGAAAATGCCAGCCGGGAATTTGCCAGCCACCTGGCCGCGTCCCTGCAAAAACAAAAAGAACAAGACCCTTTGACGGCCAGGGCCCTGGAAGTACTTTACTTAAAAAGGTCCACCACTTTGCGCCAGCTCTCAGCGGAACTGGGCGTACCCGAAAGGACCATGTACAGGAAGATACAAAACGCCATATACGAACTGGGTAGAGAGGTGCTGGAAAAAATGAAAGGCGGGTGACCGGGAAACCGGGAGGTCGCTTTTGGCAGGGGCACAAAAAATTGTTATAATGTGTTTGTTATTTTATAATGATTTTAGAGGACAAAAAATTTAATCGTTTGTAAAAGAGGAAAGACAATGAAAAGAACTTCTTCCCAAGATTTGACATTATTTAGTTAAAAAGGTAGTCTTTAGGCAAAGGAGGGTTGTTCATGCAAACTGAAACTACCGACAGGTTATATACTTATGATGATTATTTAAAAATCAACGATGACAACCAATACGAGTTAATCGGGGGAAAATTAATTTTGGTTCCAGCACCACGCACTATTCACCAGAAAATTAAGCTACGCTTGATTTGGTTTATTACGAATTTTATTCGCAAAAATGACTTGGGCGAAATATTAGATGCCCCAACCGATGTTGTATTAAGCGAAAAAGACAAGCCCCAGCCGGATATTTTATTTATCTCTAAAGAACGCCTAAATATTATTACCGAATATAACGTTCAAGGCGCACCTGATTTAATCGTTGAAGTATTATCACCTTCTACAAGTAGATGGGACAAAGTTGAAAAAAGTAAACTGTATTACAAACATGGAGTAAAGGAATATTGGATTGCCGATCCTGACAGTAAGGTTATTGAGATATTTATACCAGGCGAAAAAAATTGGAATTTGTTTCAAGCTTATGCTGAAGACGATATCTTGACTTCCCCCCTATTAGCCGGGTTAGAAATACCATTGAAGGAAGTTTTTAAGTAGTTTACGATGGGCTGGACTACGGGGCGCCAGATAGTACACTGTGAACCATCCCCCCTTTGTTCCACTCAGGAAAGAGCTTTCCGGGCAAAACACATTACTTCGCCAGCCTGAACAAGTTCCTGGACTGGTGCGTGCGGTTCGAGATCATCCCAACGCGAACCTGTGTTTGCAAGAGATATTTACCAGGCCTTCCCCCTCGCGTTCCCCCAGTTTTATTAACTCTCTTGACAAAAAATGAAGGTAAGGAATAACATTTCAGGTAAGAAGGGGTTAAGATCAAAATTGACAAGTAATGGACACTGGGTTATACCGCCGGGAAACACGGCTATATATGGAAGATTCAACTTCAACTTTCAACCTTTCAACACCTGGCACCAGTTGCAAGGGAGCGAGAGAATTTGTCTAGAATTAACTACAACGATTACATTAAAAACATGCGGGCTAAATCATTGCAACTCTATACCCGACATGCCGCATTAACACCCAAAATAGCACGTACCAAAAAGCCCCGCGACCTTCAGGAAGATCTAATACTCTTCCTATTGGATTACCAGCGCTGGCAAAAAGCCCTGGCCACCGGCCGCATAGAAAAAAAGGGAGCCAGGAGGTACCGTTGGAATGGTTAAATCACTTAAAAAAAAATTACATGCCCTGGCGGGCGAAAAGGACCAACTTAAAAAAACGCTTGTTTTCCTGGCCATTCTAACCGAAGCATTAAAACCCGCCGGTATCAAACCCATACTAGTAGGCGGCCGGGCAGTGGAATTTTACACCCTGGGAGGCTACGCCACCAGAGACATTGACCTTGTTTTAAACGGTCGCGCCCAGGCAAGCCAAATCCTAACAGAAATTGGTTTTTTAAAATGTCAAGGGGAACGGCACTGGTACCATGAAGATTTAGACATGGCCATTGAAATCCCGGACGACTGCCTGGCCGGCTCTATGGAAAAACTGACTACAATAGAAATCGATGGAATGGAATGCTATATAATCGGTATAGAAGACCTGATTATAGACCGCCTTGCTGCAGCAAAGTTTTGGAACAGCAACAGCGATGCCCAATGGGCGGCAAAACTGCTTGCTCTGCACGTGAACGAATTGGATACCCGGTACCTGCGCCAG
>CAJYBN010000223.1 GCA_913064925.1 uncultured Peptococcaceae bacterium | reverse complement strand
TTCTTCAGCAGGTAGCCGCCCACCAGCCGGTTCAGTTCGGGCGAGGTGAGGGGAAATTGCTTGTTGGAGCGCCTGGCCTCTACCTTGAAGGTGAGGGGCTCACCGGCGGGCGGGGATACGCGGCCGGCCGCGTCCCGCAGGGCGTCCAGCGCTCCCCGGCAGATGGCCTCCTGGTCCAGGGGCAGGCGCAGCGCGGGGCTGATGCCCACGATGCCGAAAACCCGGCTGAGCCGGTCCAGCACGCTGCCGGCGTCAGCCTCGCTTTGCACCACCAGGCGGCCGTACACCCGCTCCACCCGGGCCGGGCCCACTTTCTGCAGCGCGCGCTTGATATTGTCCATGAGCCGGCGCTCGAACTGCGGCCGGTTCTTGCCTTTCAGCCCTATCTCTCCGTAGCGGATCAGGTACGTGTCGTACATGGCTCACCTCGAGCGGCGGCGCCGGCCCTGCCGCCCCCCGTACAGGGCGCGCAGCTCCTCCGCCACAGCGGCGGTGCCGGCCACCGCGTAATCTATTTCTTCCTCGGTGTTGAGGGGCGACAGGCTGTACCGCACGGCGCTCTCCAGCAGTTCTTCGGGCAGGCCCATGGCGCGCAGGACGTGGCTGCCCGACTTCTTGCGGGTGGAGCAGGCCGAGCCGGTGGAAACGTAGATGCCCCTTTCCTCCAGGGAATGCACCAGCACCTCCCCGGGCAGGCCGGGGAAGGAGATGCTGGCGATGTGCGGGGCGCAGCGGGGATTGCCCTCGCGGCAGGCGGGCCCGTTCAGCACGGCGCCGGGTACGGCGGAGAGGATGCCCTCCACCAGCCGCTTTTTCAGGGCGAACAGCCGGGCGGCGGCGCCGTCCACGTCCCGGGCGTTTCTGGCCGCCGCCGCGCCGAAGCCGGCGATGCCGGGCACGTTCTCGGTGCCCGAGCGCAGGCCCCACTCCTGGCCGCCGCCGGCCACCAGGGGCCGCAGGGGGACGCGGGGCGAAACGTACAGCGCCCCCACGCCCTTGGGGCCGTGCACTTTGTGGGCGCTGACGGACAGCAGGTCCACCCCAAGTTCCTTGGGCCGCAGCGGCAGCTTGCCGAAGGACTGCACGGCGTCCACGTGCCAGAACAGCTCCCGGCCGGCGCGCCGGAAGCCGGCGATGGCCCGGGCTATCTCCTCCAGGGGCTGCACCGCCCCCACTTCGTTGTTGACGTGCATCACGGACACCAGGTAGGTGTCGTCCCGCAGCTCCGCCCGCAGCTGCCAGGGGTCCACCACGCCCTCGCCGTCCACGGGCAGCACCGTTACCTCCATGCCCTGCTCTTGCAGCTGCCGGCAGGCGTTCAGCACCGCGGGGTGTTCCACCGCCGTGGTGATAATGTGCCGGCCGCCCCGCCCCGGCTGCGTGCCCTTGAGGGCCAGGTTCACGGCCTCGCTGCCCCCGCCGGTGAACACGATGTCGCCGGGGTTCACGCCCAGCGCGGCGGCCACCGCCTCGCGGGCGCGGGCCACCAGCCGGGCGGCCTCCACCCCCTTGCGGTGCAGCGAGGAGGGGTTGCCGTATTTTTCCTCCATGGCCTCCACCGCGGCCCTGATCGCTTCCGGGTAGGGCCGGGTGGTGGCGCTGTTGTCCAGGTATACTTCGCGCACGGTCATGCCTTGCCGTCACTTCTCCCAGTAAAAACTTCCATATGGCATAGTATACCCCAAACCGGGGCCGGCGGCAAATATTTCAGGGTTGCATGGCTGGGGGGCGTCGGGCCACCGGCCCGGGCAGCGAGAAAAACGGCCGCGGGTAAGAGCCCGTGGCCTTTACAGTTCCTTTCTTTTACCATCAATATCGGCCTGCTGAGAGTGGATTCCACTGATTCTTGTAAATGGCACTTGTATAACAATATCATTACATGGTAAAATTATTGGAAAGTTATAAAGTACGATAGTAGGAAAGTGGTGCTGCGTCACCATTGTTAAAGGGGTGTTAAAAAATGCAGGAAGAATTTAATTTAAAGGACAAATTCCCACCACCTAAAAAGGTAAGAGTGCGCGAAAAGGGGCAGTTTACCATCCCAGCAGATATTAGAAATAAAATGAACATTAAAAAAGATGATTTCCTGGAAGTATACCAGGTAGGTAAAGCCATAATTGCCACTCCGGTTGATCTTGTGGTTAAAGAATTGGCCAGGCAAGTGGAACGGGAAATGCAAAAAAACGATTATAATCTGAAAGACCTTTTAATTGAGTTGCGTGAGGGGCAACATGACTACCGGCAAGAAGATTAAGGTCTTTTTTGACAGCAGTGTTATAATTGCCGGGTTAGCCTCTACTAAGGGCGCCTCCTGTATGCTGCTGTCACTGGCGGAAATGGAAGTAATAGAGCCGTATATCTGCGAACAGGTGGTCACAGAGGTAATTAAGAATGTGGAGAAAAAACTGCCCTCCTGTGTGCCGCAGTTCTTCACTTTATTTAAAAAACTACCCTTTATTATGGTTGATGCCACGGAAGATAACATAACTTTTTCGTTGCAATTAATAAACAAAAAAGATGCTGTGATACTGGCGGCAGCAATTACCGCAGGCGTCGATGCCCTGATTACCCTTGATAAGCACTTCCTGAAAGGTGACTTAAAAGAAAAATTGAAATTATCATTGTGTACCCCGGGAGAGTTTCTGCGATATGTACAAGGCTTTTAAATGATGAGTTGAACATAAAAGCATGGGAGCATGCCCGAGATGTGGTTGTTGACAACTTATAGTTTTAGCCAAATTGTTTATATTCCACTAACGCGGCCCCGTTAGCTTAAAATGAGAAGTTGATAAAAAACACCCCAAATGGTCAGAAAGGAGCGGTATTAATGGCTCTGAACCGGGTTAGGGAAGTTGTTGAGCAGATTAAAGTTCTTTCTGTAAATGAAAAGATAGAATTATTAAAAATTCTTGTAAAAGAAAATTTGTTACCGTTGAAAGAAAACCACTTCACCGAGGAAGAAATTGCTGAAATTGAAGCTGCACTGCAACAAGTGGCCCGTGGAGAGTGGGTAGATTTCGATGAGTTCAGAAAAGAACACGACCTTTAAACTACGGCTTTCAGCCAAAGCATCTAAGTATTTGCTCCGACTAGATAAAAAAACGGCAACCCGGCTTCTTAACAAAATGGAAATCTTAAAACACGAACCTTTTAGCGCACCGGGAGTTAAACCTCTCACCGGAAGATTTTCGGGCCTCTACCGCTTGCGCATAGGCAGCTACCGAGTTATTTATAAGATTGAAAAGGATGACCGGATAGTAATAATACTGGTGATTGGCCCCAGAAGAGATGTTTATAGAAACCCGCCCCTGAAAACCCACGGCCTTGTATTAAATATACCAGGATTAAACGTAGTTTTTATAGTACATAACGAACCTAAAAGCAAGTTGAATTCTACGTTGTGAACTATTTATTTATACTTAGTATAGTATCAACCCACATTTGTCAAAGTACGAACTGGAAATTTTTCTTCCGGTTAACGGGATCTCATACAACAACTGGGAGTAGTTCCTGCACCCATTCCTGAAGATGTTCAAGCTCGGGTATGTTTTTAAAACCCGTGTCTTCAAAGGGGATACCCAAATGGTGGCTTACCGTGGCAATCTTCCGGGCTCGACACTCGGCAGCAATTCGCTGTGCACCCCATCCGGTCAAAAGCCGCATAATGATGATTATGGTTTTTAATGCCTGGCTGTACTTGTAATTAATATGGTGGGGATGTCGTAATTTGTCCCGCAGGGTGTTCAGATCTCCATTTGCTTTCTCCAGCCGTTGTTTCCACCGCTTTAGGGTTCGTGGATGGACTCATGCTTCGCGAGCTGCCCTGGCACAGGCGTGTCGCGGGTCTGTCCGGCTGAGCGTCTCCCAGCGTTTTAATGCCTACAACATAAATTACCATATCGTGTTTTGCCCAAAATACCGGCATAAGGTAATCACCGGCAGGGTGGAAGACATTGTAAAACTGACAATTCAAGAAATCTGCAACACTTACGGGTACACTCTCATCCAAATGGAAACCATGCCGGATTATCTACATATTTTCCTACCGGCTCCACCC
>CAJYBN010000222.1 GCA_913064925.1 uncultured Peptococcaceae bacterium | reverse complement strand
AACACCTTGTCGTCCGTCAGCGCCGGGGACCGGTTGGAGAAGATGCCCTTGAATTTGTTGTTCTTCCAAATAAGTCTTTTGTTGGCCGTATCGTAGGCGTAAATATTGCTGCGGGAGTCGCCGAAGTACAGCACGTCCCCGCCCACCGCGAAGCTGGCCGCCAGGCCGGCGTCCAGCTTTTCCACGATGCGGGCGGGTTTGCCGGTACCTTCTACTTTGCCGCCCGGGCCTTCTTTCAAAATGTCGTCCAGGTAGTAGATTCGTAGCTCCCCCCTGTACGCGCCCTGGTCCAGGCCCACGGCAAAGGCTTTGCCGCCGTCCACCGGTGCCGGGGATGAGGAAGTGCGGCCGATGCCGACGTTGATGTAAAAATCCTTCGGATCTGTAAAGGGGTCGGCTACGATAAATACTTTCCCCGTGTTGCCGCTGGTGGCCACCAGTATATCGTGCCCGCGCCACTCCATAATCAGGGGGGCCGAGGTAATATCAGTGATGTAATTGCCACTTATATAGTCACTTAAAAACGCGTTTTTAAAATCTGTTATGTCGATTATGTCAATATATTGAGAATAGGTGCCGATTACGATGTACTTCCTGCCGCCCTTTTCAAAATACGTGGGGTGGCTCTTGGTGTCTTTGCTGCCGTGTAGTTTAACGCTCCACAGCGGCCGCAGCAGCTCTCCGATTACCGGCGGGGTAACGTGCGGATCAGGCAGTAAATAGCCGTACATTACGTTGCCTTCCACCGTGACGGCCACCGCCCGGCCTTCAAACTCGCCTCCCCACCTGTTGCCGTCCATCAGCAGCGGCTGGGAATAGCTCGGCCCGCCTGTTAAATGATATAATGAACCGACAAGCGCGCCGCCCAGCACGTAGCTTTCCCGGTTGCGCTCATCGCTGTAGCCGAAAGTTAAAACTTCGTTCACCGGGGCAGCCAGGGCCGGAACGGCGATTAAAAACGCGACCAGCAGCGCCAGTACTAAAACAAACGTATTACGCAAGTTTGTCACACCTCCTTAAAAAAATAAAGAAAGCGGCCTTGTCAACCGCTTTGCAACAAGAAAAAGTTCACTGCGATTCCTGTTTGCTTCGATACTCTTCCATCTCTTCCCACGTATCAAATACCTTGCCGTCGTAATGCAGTTTGCCGTCTTTTTCCCAAGTGGGAACTTTACTCCAATCGGGCTCGTGTGCCGTAGCTGTATCTGTCCAACCGCCGCCAGGAGTTGGTATTATTTCTCTGGCCTGACTATCATCTGCCGGCGAAACCGACGGAGCTGTGCCGGTCTGCCCTTCTTCAAGACCGGGCGGCTCGATGTACCGCATGAGCATCAGGGCCGCCTCCACGCGTTGAGCTTTGCCGCCAGGGTTGAATTTGCCCTCACCTACGCCGTTGATGATACGGGCCATGGCCGCAATATCGACGTCCGGGTCCTGGACGTCCTCGAAGTGGATTTCGCGGAACCTGAACCGTTCACGGTTTTGGTTCTGCATCACCGCGCGGCCCATCCACTGGCCCATCTCCAGACGGGTTATGGGCGCGTTCCAGTTGCCGCCGGTGTTGGTGATAATCTCCATGTCCACCAGCGCGTCAACGTGGGGCTTGTACCACTCCGCACCGGCGCCATTCTCTGTACCGGTCTCTAACACCCTGGAAAGGGCGGTGGCGAACTCAGCACGGGTGATGGTGTCGGTTAGGCGTAAGGTTTTGTCCGGGTAACCCTGGTATATGCCGTATTCTATCGCTTTCGCCACGGTTTCTTTGTCGGTTTTAACGCTGTCCAGCCAGGCCGGCCACTTGGGACCTTTGCCCCAGTCCTTGAAGTCGGCCGGCACTGCCGCTTCTGTAAATTTGGGCATGAAGATTGTTATAAGCGCCGCTATGATAACGAAAAGGATTAGTTTTCTCATAAAAATATCCCCTTTCTGTATTTAATCCCTCGTTAACAACTTTTCAGGAAAAACTCCCTATCCATTTCGATATAACTATCCGCCAGATATTTCATTTTCGCTGCTTTTTGATTTTTCGTTACCGCCAATTCCACCACCTTTCCGAGAAACTTAACACACTCGACAGCCTTGCTATAGTCCGAATCCGCACTGACTAGAACAGCGGTGTCATAAGCATTAAAGAAAGCTTTGGTTAATAAGTCAGTTGCTATATTTACATCCGTTTCTTTTTCCACATGTATGTAAGTAGACGGATTTATCGGGTCTAACTGAACTCCGGGAATTTGTCTTTTAGCCAGATAGCCAACCACGACCTCAATGCGGGGAAGAACATTTAAAGCATCGATAAAACGTTTATGGTTGTCGTAAGCCCTGGGATTATCCGCTCTATCGGCCAGAGCTGTATAGTAAAATACCTTAATGAGATTTCGGTTAACCCCGCATAGTTTCTCCGCCAGCTTTTTAATGTTGAATCTGGGCGGAAAACCGTCAAAAAGATGGTAAACAGCATTGTTTAAGTTGTTTCCATCGATAAATACCATTACTCGTTCCATTTAAAAAATACACCTCCAAGAAATTTAAGGGGCCGGTTGGTTAAAACCACCGACCCCGATTCTAAATTTTGCTGACGTTCCGTGCGCCAGCAACCAGCCTATATTGCCGCCGGAATTCCGTGTTCCGGCGGTTGCATGTGGGTAAATTATAATCACAAAACATAATTGTTGTCAAGAACTCATCGCGGTTCATGATCAAATTCCGGCGTGGATACCTCTGAATTCATTCAGGGGAGAAGCGCCGGCTCAGCCTCCTTTCTGGATATAAACATTAAACCCTTAGCTCGTTCAAGTACTTGCAACCGGTCGAGAGTGACGTTGACTAACCTTTGACCGGTTTTCAGGATACGGGCGTTTAACTTGCCGTTGGAAAGCAAGGTATCTACCCGCACTAACTGACTCTCTTACAATCCGCCAGCACAATTCGATTGCGGCCGGCTTCTTTGGCCTGATACAGCGCGCCGTCAGCCGCTTCTAAAAGCTCTTTAACGGTTTGATTGCTGTCCTTCACCGTGGTCAGCCCGCCGCTGAAGGTTATGCTCAGCTTTTTCCCCTCAGTTACCTCATGCTCTACGGTTGACCATTTGCTGCGCAACTTATCGGCAACTTGATAAGCCGAATCCGCGCCGCAGCGCGCAAAAATTACGACAAACTCTTCGCCTCCATACCTTATCACTTTGTCAGTGTCGCGCAGGTTACTCCGCAGGAAACTGCCGAATTCCCTGAGCACCTGGTCCCCCGCCAGGTGGCCGTATGTGTCGTTTATCTTCTTGAAGTGGTCCAGGTCGCAGATCAGGACGGAGAACGGCTCTCCCGTGTTGCGGAAGCGGCGCATTTCAGCCTGTATATATGTTTCCAGCGCCTCCTTGCGGTGGCAGCCGGTCAATTCATCGACTATTGCTTTTTCGTGTATTTTTCTGGTCTTCACAGCGCGGGCCAATAAGTCGCGCACGCACTCCGGAGTCAAACTACCGTAGCAGGCGTCCGCGCCGCAGTCATAATATTTTTCGTCCGTTTCCCCCACTACCGCCACCGGTACTTGAGGGTACTGCCGGCATAATTCGCCGATAAACTGTTCAATACCCGGGTGAGCCTGGAATATCAGCCCGTCCGGGAGGCCCTGCTCCTCCAGGGCCTTCCAGAGCTGAAAGCTGTCCCGGAAGGTCACACAGTTTATACCCTCCACTTCTACCGGCCCGAAAGCGCCGGCCAGGTACACGGTTGCCTGTGCGGGTGCGCCTGTATTTCGAGCGGCGCTGGTGAGCGCGTCAATGAGGGCGGCCAGGTTGCCGGACGGTTCTTTAATCTTAACGGTTTCCAGGCCGAATATGTTCTCCTGTTCGCCCAGTTGGGCCATTACAGCCGGTCTGGCCGGCACAAAGTCGCGCCGCCACCGCGGCAGCGCCCTGGCCAGGTGCAGCGGGTCGGCGTCGGCGACAAAACAGATCACGTCGGAGGCGTCAATCGCCGCCTGCGCATACCAGGCCAGCGGGTCGCTGCCCGCGTCTATTATCAGGCTGGCTCCGGTCTTGGCCGCCCGGATGATATCCTGCATCGGTTGCGCCAGGTCGGGGCTGTCTTT
Organism: uncultured Peptococcaceae bacterium; assembly: GCA_913064925.1. Taxonomy (GTDB): domain Bacteria; phylum Bacillota; class Desulfotomaculia; order Desulfotomaculales; family Desulfallaceae; genus CAJYBN01. The sequence goes on along the minus strand of CAJYBN010000222.1, from coordinate 19 downwards.
TTCCACGTGGGGGTCCAGC
>CAJYBN010000221.1 GCA_913064925.1 uncultured Peptococcaceae bacterium | reverse complement strand
CGCTACCCCGAGAAATATGGCGGCGCGGGCGGCGATTACTTCATGGGCATTGTTCTGGCGGAGGAAATAACCCGGAGCGGCGTGGGCGGGCTGCCCATGGCCGTGGCGGTGCAGACCGACATGGCCACGCCGCCCATCATGCAGTTCGGTACCGAGGAGCAAATACAGAAGTACCTGGTGCCGGCCCTCAAGGGCGAAAAGGTGGCCTGCCTGGGCATCACCGAGCCCAACGCCGGTTCCGACGTGGCCTCCATTCAAACCAGGGCGGTGCGGGACGGCGATCACTGGGTGATCAACGGGCGGAAAACCTTCATCACCAACGGCGTCAGGGCGGATTTCATTGTCCTGGTGGCCAAAACTAACCCCGAGCTGGGATATAACGGCGTGTCCCTGTTCCTGGTGGATAAAGGCACTCCCGGCTTCACTGTAAGCAGGAAGCTGGACAAGGTGGGCATGCGGTGCTCGGATACCGCAGAGCTGGTGTTCGAGGACTGCCGGGTACCGGCCGAGAACCTGCTGGGGGTGGAGAACAGGGGGTTCCACCAGATTATGTGGGAACTGCAGGGCGAGCGGCTCATTGGCGCCGCCGGCGCGGTGGCCGGGGCGCAGAGGACCTTCGAGAAGTGCCTGGAGTATGCCCGCCAGCGAAAGCAATTCGGCAGGCCCCTGGTGCAGTTCCAGGTCATCGCCCACAAGCTGGCCGAAATGGCCACGGAAATAGAGGCGGCCCGGCAGCTGGTTTACTCCGCCGCCCGCAAGTTCGCCGCCAACGAGTACCCGGTGAAGGAAATCTCCATGGCCAAGCTGGTGGGCGGGCAGGTCAGTTTCCGGGTGGCCGACATGGCGTTGCAAATATACGGCGGGTACGGTTACATGATGGAGTACGACGTGCAGCGCTCGTGGCGCGACTCCCGGCTCAACCGGATCGGCGGCGGCACCGACGAGATAATGAAGGAAATTATTGCCAAAACCCTGGGTTTGTAGGCCCGGTGAAGGAGGAGTGTTGACATGGCGCACTGGCTTTTCCAGGAGGAGCACGAAATGCTGCGCAAGAGCGTGCGCAGCTGGGTGGAGAAGGAAATAAAGCCTTACGTGGAACAGTGGGAGGAGCAGGGCGAGTTTCCCCGCCAGCTGTTCAAACGAGCGGGCGAGCTGGGTTTCCTGGGGCTCACTTATCCCGAAGAATACGGCGGCAGCGGTGAAGACTACCTGGCCGGCGCGGTGTTTTTCGAGGAATTGGCCCGCTGCGGGTCGGCCGGCGTTGCCGCGGGGCTGGGGGCCAGCATGGCCATCGCCGCGCCGCAAATATACAAGTTCGGCAGCGAGGAGCTGAAACAGCGGTTCCTGGTGCCCACCATCACCGGGGAAAAAATCGGGGCGCTGGGCATCACCGAGCCCAACGCCGGTTCCGATGTGGCTTCCATTGCCACCACGGCCCGGGACGACGGTGATTGCTACGTGGTCAACGGCAGCAAAATGTTCATCACCAACGGGGTGCGGGCGGATTACGTGGTGACCGCCGTGAAAACCGACCCGGCGGCCGGCCACAAGGGGATCAGCCTGCTGGTGATTGAAAAGGGGACGCCGGGCTTCGGGGTGGCCAAGAAACTGGAAAAACTGGGCTGGAACGCTTCGGATACCGGGGAGCTTTATTTCGAAGACTGCCGGGTGCCCAAGGCCAACCTGGTGGGACAGGAAAACGCCGGCTTTTACTATATCATGAAAAATTTCGCCTGGGAAAGGCTGGTAATGGCTCTGCAGGCGGTGGCGGCGTCCCAGCTGGCCCTGGAGGAAGCTATTAAATACGCCCAGCAGCGCGTCCAGTTCGGCAAGCCCCTGTCCAAGTTTCAAGTTACCAGGCACAAGCTGGCCGACATGGCTTCCCTGATTGAAACGGCACGCAGCCTCACCTATTACGCTTTGTCCCTTTTCGTGGCCGGGGAGGACGCCGACACCGCGGTGGCCATGGCCAAGATATACGCCTGCGAGACGGCCAACAAGGTGACCGACGAGGCGGTGCAGATTCACGGCGGGTACGGTTACATGATGGAATACCCCGTGCAGCGTTACTGGCGCGACGCCAGGATCGGCACCATCGGGGGCGGCACCACGGAGATCATGAAAGAGATTATTGTTAAAAAAATGATTAAGTAAGGAAAAGGGGGTTATCCGGCATGTTAGACAAGTACTTTGACGAGCTTGAAGTAGGGACCAGGGCGGTTTCCCGGTCACGCACCATCACCGAGGCGGACATCGTCATGTTTGCCGCTTTCAGCGGCGACTGGTACCCGCTGCACACCGACAAGGAGTACGCTGCCAAAACCATGTTCGGGCAGCGGGTGGCGCACGGAATGCTGGTGTTGAGCGTGGCCACCGGCTTGGTTGACATGAAGCCCGGCGTGGTGGCGGCGTTTTACGGCATGGACAAGGTGCGCTTTACCGCCCCGACCTTTATCGGCGACACCATCCGGGTGGAAGCCGAGGTCCTGGAAAAGTCAGACAAAGGAGCCTTCGGGGTGGTTACCATCAAGCAAGAGATAAAAAACCAGCGGGACGAGGTCTGCAACAGCGCCATTTTAAAGGTGGCGCTCAACAAGAAGCCGGCGTGACGCCGGTGGAGGCTGTTGACAAACCATTGCAAGCGCTTCCGGAGAGAGCGAAAGGAAACGGAAGCGCCCTATACCAACACTCTGAATAAAGCAACGCGGGTGCAGCCCGGCGGGCAGTGCAGAAAGGAGTGTGAGTGTTGAAGAGTGTGCGCATCGGGGCGGGACAGGGTTTCTGGGGCGACTCGCCCTTTCCGGCCCTGGACGTGGTTCGCGCGGGAAATGTCAAGTACCTGACCTGCGACGCCCTGGCGGAACTGACCCTGGCCATACTGCAGAAAGCCAGGCAAAAGGACCCGGCCAAGGGGTACGTGGAGGACATGTTTTTCAGCCTGCTGCTGCAGCCATGCCGGCAGAAAGGGGTAAAAATACTCACTAACGCCGGCGGCATCAATCCCGCCGGGGCCGGGCAGATGGTTTACGAGCTGGCCCGGAAGATGGGGTTGAAAGGGTTGAGGATAGCCGTCATCACCGGGGACGACATACTGCCCAGGCTGGCCGAGCTGCGGGCCGCGGGGGTGGACTTGTCGGACATGGAAAGCGGCAGCGACATTTCCTCCATAGAAGACAGGATACTTTTCGCCAATGCCTACCTGGGCGCCAAGCCCATGGTGGAGGCCCTGGAAATGGGGGCGGACGTAATCATCACCGGGCGCACCGCCGATCCCGCCCAGTTTCTGGCCCCCATGGTTTACGAGCTGGGGTGGCAATGGGACGACTGGGACCGGCTGGCGGCGGGCATTTTACTGGGGCACCTGATGGAGTGTTCCGCTCAGAGCACGGGCGGCAACTTCAGCGGCGATTGGTGGAACATCCCCGGCATGGAAAGGATAGGCTACCCCGTGGCGGAGGTCTACGAAAACGGCGAGGCCGTGCTCACCAAGCCCGAGGGCACCGGCGGGCGGGTGGACCTGCGCACCGTGAAGGAGCAAATGCTGTACGAGGTGCATGACCCGGCGGCTTACGTGACGCCGGACGTGGTGGCGGATTTCACCGCCCCGCGGCTGGAACAGGACGGGCCGGACCGGGTGAGGATTACCGGCATGAAGGGCAAACCGCGGCCGGATAAGCTCAAGGTTTCCATCGGCTACAGTGACGGCTGGCTGGGCGAAGCGGTGATCAGGTACTCCTGGCCTCAGGCTTTGCAAAAGGCACGAAAGGCGGAGGAAATAGTCCGCCGGCAGTTTGCCGCGCTGGGACTGGAATTCGAGGAAATTTTGACCGAGTATATCGGTTACAATTCCCTGTCCGGGCCCCTGGCCTGGGGCGACGGCGAAGACCTCAACGAGGTGGGCCTGCGTATAGCGGTGCGTACCCGCAGCAGGCAGGACGCCGCCAGGATGCCCCGCCTGCTGCCGCCGCTGGCTCTGAACGGCCCGCCCACGGCCACCGGCAGCGGCGGCATGCCCAGGCCCCGGGAACTTATCGGGCTCTGGTCGGCCCTGGTGCCCAGGGAAGAGGTAGAGAAACAGGTGAACATAGAAATAAGGGAGGTGAGTTAGGTGCCCAGGGTGCTGCTGAAGGAG
>CAJYBN010000220.1 GCA_913064925.1 uncultured Peptococcaceae bacterium | reverse complement strand
GCGCCGGGAACTGATCGCCTACGTGCAGCGCCGCAAAGCCGGGCTGGTGCGGGAAGAAGGCCCGGGGTGGGAGATCTGTCCTTTATTTCAATACTGCCTGCCAGGTTCTTGACCGGCTAAAGCGGCAAAAGATAAAATGAAAGGAGAAAAAATATGGGAGTTGACCATGACCGGCTGTTCAAGGAACTGCTCACCACATTTTTTGCTGAATTCATAGAACTCTTTTTTTCCCGAAGCCCACGCTCAGATAGACTACAGCGGGCTTAAGTTCCTGGCCCGGGAAGTATTTACAGACGTTACAGAAGGTAAAAAACACTGTGTCGACATCCTGACCGAGGTCAGGATAAAAAGTGAAAGCGGCTGCGTCCTCATCCACGTTGAGCCGCAATCTGCAGCGTTCCAATGACATGAGAAACTTCCGGAATGAAGCCTCCGGGCTTGTCCCGGAGGTGGTTCACGTTTACCCATCACATCGGAAACTATAATATAAATATTATCAAAATGGAGTGATGATTATGGCTATTAATAGAATATTAAATGAAATTAAGAAACTTACACCGTTAGAACGAAATAAACTGCGTATCATACTAGATACTGAAGAAATCAAGGATTTAGATATCAAATTATCAAAAAAGGCGGCTGGGGGATGGGCAGACATAGATGCTGATAAAATGATTGAAGATATTTATCGTAATCGTGAAAATAGCTCCAGAAGAATAGGAGCTGATTGGTAATGGCGAAATACTTGTTGGATTCTGATTGGGCAATTTTCTATCTCCGTGGTAAAGAACAATTTGTTAAGGCCGTCGATAATTACCGTAAAGAAGGTATAGCTATAAGTGTGATTTCCGTTGCCGAACTTTATGAAGGGGTTTTTAGAAGTCCAAAACCCGAGGAAAAAGAGATAATATTAATTAATTTTTTAGATGGCTTCAATACCATAAATATTACAAAGTCTATAGCCCGTCTCTTTGGCAAAAGACGGGCAGAGCTTAAAAAGAAACAGTTAACAGTCAACAATTTTGACCTACTTATTGCTTGTACCGCAGAATATTATAATCTTACTATATTGACTAATAACCGAAAACACTACGAGATGATGCCAGGTGTTGGGGAAATAATATCTCTTCCCATTTAACCTAACCCGGACAAGCCGGAACCAAAAAGGAAATATTGAACATCTCCACGAATAAAATCGCGGGATTCTAAAGGCCCGGACTTCAGCGTTTCATTGATTCCTGCTTCATCGGGCCGTACCTCCCTTGAGGGAAGGTCTTACTGGCCCTCCAACAGGCCATCCCCGCAGTTCCTGCGGTTCATTTTAACTAACCGGCTAATATACGTTTTCCTTCAGCTAATATGTTTCTCGCTGCATTTAAGTCCCGGTCGTGGATTGCTCCACATACCGGGCACTGCCACTCGCGGTCCGAAAGCGTCAGCATGGCGTTCTTCGTGCCGCATTTCTCGCACAGCTTTGACGACGGGTAATACGGGTCGATTTTGACCAGCGTTCTTCCGTACCACACGGATTTGTACTCCACCATGCGCTGAAACTCGCCCCAGCCGGCGTCGGAGATGGCTTTTGCTAGCTTCCGGTTTTTGACCATATTCTTAGTCCTCCATGCTGATGATTTGGTTTTCGACCACCAGCCTCTTGGAGAGCTTGTGCTGAAAATCCCGACGCTGGTTTGCTACCTTCTCGTGTTGGCGAGCTGCCTTCAGCCGCTGGCATTTTAACCCGGGACGCATCGAAGAGTTTCTGGCCGACCTGGCCAACGCCGGCAAGTCCCGGCACAAATGACACCAAATTAACAGAAGAGGGACTAATTATCCGTTACAAAGAAGGTAATTAAGGAGAGAGTGAACTACTCCTCCCTTCGTTCCACTCAGGAGTTATTCGTTTTTGTCATGTCACGTGAACTACCCCTCCCTTCGCTCCGCGAAAGGCACGGGCTTCCCTGGCGAAACGAATTCGCGGGCTTACTAACCACATCTAATACCTCATCATCCCTGTGGTTAACGACCACCAGCACGTCAATATCCGATTCCTCACCGGATTTGCCCGTTGATTTCGAACCGAAAAGTTTTAAGTCAAATAAGTTTATATCCAGAACACTTTTTACCCGGGAAGAGAATTCATCCAGCGCTTTTTTTTCATTTTGGTTAAGAAAAAGCACAGGCGTATTCACCATCCTTTCTGCCGCACGGATGCCCCTGCCTTTAGGCATGGGGAGGAAGCGCGGCACGGGCGTCAGCCCGCAAGTTTTTCCTTTTCGTATTGCCAGCCGTCGGCCCGTTGCAACAGGCGAAAGTGTTTGTATGATATACCTTGACACGCCCGCTTGCCAGCACCGTCCTTTACGTCAAAGTAGCCGCTCGATCTTACGGCCACTCTGCCTATCCAACGGCCAGCGTATTTACCTCTGGGTACCTCGACCACCGCCAGGTCACCGGTCATGAAACCAAAGCAAACTTTCTGCCTGCTCCGGTGGCTGATGGGAAAACCGTGTTTGTTTGTATTGCACATCTTCCGGCTACCCCGGCCTATTGCTACCCAAACCTGGATGTATTCTTGATTGATTACGATATTCTCCGGCGTGCTTTTGCCTACACAGCAGGCATCATAATAGTGCGTCTTTGGTAAACCTGCCTTTATCCGGTTGTATTTGGTTCGTGCCCCGCTACCGCACTCCACCAGCAGGCCGGTTTCCTTGAGCCGGTTGTACAGTGCCCACCGGGTTGCGTTCATCATGGCCGCGTCCTTGAGAGGCTCTTTGAGTTTCTTCAATACTTTAGGCAGGTTTTCAACCCGGATCTGGTCAATTTTGCGCTTGGATTGCTGCAGCTTCTCCAACCATTCCTGCGGCTGCATCAAACTCTATTTTTATAGTCTCGCCAGACATATTACTCGCCTCCCTACGGCAAGGACGATCTTTTGTAAGATTATACCACTACTGCGCTTTCCTGTCTAATGTCTTTAATTGTTTACCTCACCGGTGTCAATGGCCATTTGAAAACCCGCATTTTGGCTATTAAAAACAGCACTTTTGGACAAGTGCGCATTCATCGTTTTCATCATTACCACCCATGTCATATTAATATTAATTTCAGCAGGAAAATCCAACCTCCCTGTCGAACATATATTCGGTAAAAGCATCCGGCAAGGGAGGTTTTTCCGTGTCCAACCCGCTTCTTCCCCTGGTGGACGCTTTTCTCACCGACCTGCTCAACTCCGGCAAAGCTGAAACAACCATCGCTTCTTACCGCTCCACCCTGCATAAGCTGGCCCGCTTTTACCAGGGGCCGGTTGCCGGGCTCACCCCCGCCGTGCTGCGCCGTTTCCTGGCCACGATTAACGGCGGCAACCCCAACAACCGGGCGCGGTACTTCTCCAACATCAAAATATTTCTCAACTGGTGCTACCGCTTCGAGTACATAAGCACCAACCCCATCCTCAAGCTGGAAACCCCTCGCTGGCACGAGTACCCGCCCCGCTCCATCCCGCCGGCTCACCTGGAACTGCTGGCGCGGGAAATCGAGGCCGCCCCGCCGCCCTACCGGCTGCTGTTCACCCTGCTGCTGGAAACCGGCATGCGCGTGAGGGAAGCCCTGGGCATCCTGGTGCGGGACATCGACCTGGCCCCCGGCGCGGAAACCATCGTCATCCGGGGCAAGGGCGACCGGGTACGGGCCGTCCCCCTGGTGCCCGGCCTGCGCTCCCTGGAACTGCTGCGGGAGCACCTGGACCGGGCTGCGCCGGGGCAAACCTTCCTTTTCCCCAGCCCGGCGGGCCCCGGCGCGCCGCTAACCTACGAGGAAGCCCGCGCCTTCTGGCGCGCCATGCAGAAGAAAACCGGCACCGCCTACCGCATTCACCAGCTGCGGCACAGCTGCGCCACTCACCTGTTGAATAACGGGGTCAGCCTGGACGCCATCCAGAAACTGCTGGGGCACAAAAAGCTGTCCACCACCTGCCGCTACGCCCAGCTGGAACACGGCGTGCTGCGCCGGGCCATCGCCGGCCACCTGCGCCGCCAAAAGGAGGAAAATGCCGGTGTCCCCCGCAGTTAAATCCCTCATCGAAGAGTTTCTGGCCGACCTGGCCAACGCCGGCAAGTCCCGGCACACTATACGCAACTA
>CAJYBN010000219.1 GCA_913064925.1 uncultured Peptococcaceae bacterium | reverse complement strand
CGCCCTTCAGTCAAGGCGCCGGTCTTGTCAAAGGCCATTACCTGCAGCGCACCGGCTTCCTCTAGGTACGCGCCCCCCTTGATCAACACGCCGCGCCGGGCGGCGTTGCCTATAGCCGAAACAATGGAAACCGGCGTGGAAATAACCAGGGCGCAGGGACAGGCTATGACCAGCAAAATAAGCGCCCTCTCCAGCCACAGTTTAAACGGCAAATGCAAAAATAAGGGCGGGATAACGGCCGCGGCCACCGCCGCGGCTATCACGGCCGGGGTGTAATAGCCGGCAAAAGTGTCAACGAACTGCTGGGAAGGCGCCCTTTGCGCCTGGGCCTCTTCCACCAGGTTGATGATTTTGGCCAGCGTGGTGTCTTCCGCCCGCCTGGCAGCTCGGATTTCCAGGACTCCCTCCTCGTTGACGGTACCGGCGAACACCTCGTCCCCGGGCCTCTTGGGCACGGGCAAGGATTCCCCGGTGATGGGCGACTGGTTGACCGTGGAAACGCCGCCTATCACCCGGCCGTCCACGGCTATTTTTTCGCCCGGGCCGGTTATAACTACATCGCCGACCATTATTTCCTCCACGGGGAGGGTCACTTCCCGGGCGCCGCGCCTAACCAGGGCCTGCCGCGGGGACAGCTCCATCAAAGCCCGGATGGAGTTCCTGGTCTTTTCCATACTGCAGGCCTGCAGTACGTTACCCAGGGCGAACAGAAAAACCACCGCCGCCCCTTCCGCCCACTCGCCAATGGCGGCGGCGCCGGCGGCGGCTGTGGTCATCAGCACGTTCATGTCCATGGTCAGCGTCCTGACGGACTGCCAGGCGCTCCGCACGGTATAATAGCCCCCGCTAAGCATGGCAGCCAGGAACAAGGCCGCGGTCAGATTCCCCGGCGCGGCAAAAAGCGCGGCTGCCAGCCCCGCCAGCAAAAAAACGCCGGAAACAGCGGTCAGTACCATCCTGGCATCCCGGAGGAAGTACGCGGGCTTTGCCGGAGCGGCAGCACCTGCCGGGCGGGCCCGGTAGCCTGCTTCCTCCACCGCCCGGATGATTTCGTCCACGCCGGCGGTGTGCCTTATGGTCATTATGGCGGTGGCAAAATTGACTTCCACGCTCTCCACCCCGGCCAAGCGGGCCAGTTTCCTTTCCATTTTAGCTGCGCAGTCAGCGCAGTCAAGGCCCTCCAGCCGGAAAACACTTTTTTGCCTGCTTTCTGTAGCTGCCCGGGTGTTCACCGTCAACCTCCATTTTAGCCTCGTACTCAGCTGCGCATGAACAGGAACCCCGCCGCCGGCGCGGGGCCGGCGGGTAAAGACCATGATTATTTTATACTCTTCCTTATAAAATCGTGCAAGGCCCCATCCTCATTGAAAAGCTTTTTGTAATAAAGACCCACCATTATTAAGCAGCCCACGGCCACGGCAGCCGCCACCATCAACATGACCACGATCTGGTACCGCACGGCCTCTCGCGGGTCGGCCCCGCCCAATATTTGGCCGGTCATCATGCCCGGCAGGCTTACCAGGCCCACAACCATCAGGGAATTTATGGTGGGCGTCATCCCCGCCTTGACGGCCTCGCGCACGCTGTGCTGAACGGCTTCCCAGGGCGTGGCGCCGAAAGTGAGCATGGCCTCTATCTCCGGCGCGCGCAGCCGCGCCTCGCTGTACAGGCGATCCAGCGCCAGGGCGATGCCGTTCATAGTGTTGCCGAGAATCATGCCGAAAATGGGAATGACAATTCTTGGCGAATACCAGGGCTCCGGTGCAATAATCAACCCGGTTACCAGCGAACCTACCAGGTACGTGCTAGCCAAAAGGGCAACGAAGGAAAGCGCGGTGGAATAACCGGATACGTTCGGTGCTCTGCCGGAGGCGGTCCTGGCGGCCACGTAGCACATGACGGTAACTATTATTATTACCAACCAGGGGTTGTTGATTTGAAATATATACGTCAGGACATAGCCAATGATGGTCAGCTGGGCAAACGTGCGCACGGTGCCCCAAACCAGGGGTTTCAACAAGCCCAGCTTTAAGAAGGCAGAAACCCCGCCGGCCAGCAGAACCAACAGCAAGGCCAGGGCAAGCTGCAAGTTGGAAATGGGTACCACGCCTGATTGCATCGTCACTCGTCCTCCCGCCGGGCCGCCAGGTCCAGGTAACTAACCCGGCCCAGGCCTGCGTAATCGTGATCGTGGGAAACAATAAGAACCGCCCTATCGGAGCGGTTGGCCAACCAGGCGGATAACACCTGGAAAAAAGCACTTTTTGCCCTCTCATCCAGGGCCGCCGTCGGCTCATCCAGCAGTAAAACGTGCGGTTCCGTCAGCAAAGCCCTGGTAAAAGCCAGCCTGGCGGCCTCACCGCCGGACAGGGTCCGGGCGTCCTGTGACCACAAGCCGGGCGGCAGGAGCAGCTTTTCCATAATTTGCGCAGCCAGCTCTCCGTCAAATTTTTTCCTGCTCAACAGCCGCGTGCGGAAGGGCACGGCCAGGTTGTCGCCGGCGGTGCCGTCAAATAAAACGGGTTTTTGGGGCAGGTAGTGCACCGCGGCGCGCCAGGCCGGACCGGGCACCTGCCGCCAGCTTTTTCCCTTCAGGTACACTTCACCGCCCAGGGCCGGCTGCAGCCTGGCTAAAACCCGCAGCAGGGTGGTCTTCCCCACGCCGGAAGGCCCCCGCACCGCCAGTACCTCCCCACCGTTCAAGGAACCGGAAACCGTTACGCGGCGCTGTGCAGCGGAACCCAGCGCATAAGTCAAATCTTCAAATCGCAAAACCATTTCACGTCATACTCCTTGTTTGCCCGCTCGCCGCGCTATCCCGTTGCCGGAAACCCGCGCGCGCCGGATAACCTTTCCCGCAGCCCGGTGTAACGGCTGAGCGGCTTGTCGTTCCTGATAGCCATGGCCAGCGCCCTCTTGCTGCCGATGAGGATGACCAGCTCCCGGCCCCGGGTAATGCCGGTGTAAATAAGATTCCTTTGCAAAAGCATATAGTGCTGCATGACCACCGGTATGACCACGGCGGGGTACTCGCTGCCCTGGGATTTGTGAATGGAAATGGCGTAGGCGGTAACCAGCTCGTCCAGTTCCGCAAAATCGTAAGCAACCGTGCGGCCCTCGAAATCAACCAGGACTTCCTGTTCTTCGCGATCGATCCTGGTTATGGTACCTACGTCGCCGTTATAAACTTCCTTGTGATAATTATTGGTGACCTGCATCACCTTGTCTTTGACCTTAAAGGTCTTGTACCCCCTCACCAGCACAGCCCCGCCCGGGTTCAGTATCTCCTGCAGCTTGTCGTTCAGGTTGGCCACCCCCAGCTCGCCCCGGTGCATGGGACTTAATACCTGGATGTCCCGCACCGGGTGGTGGCCGAAACGGCCGGGTATCCTTTCCTTGCACAAAAACAGTATCTTTTCCAGGATTTTCGGCGGGTCTTCCTCTTCAATAAAGTAAAAATCGGTAGTTGTACCGGCGGGCGGCCGCCGCAGCACCGGGAACTTTCCCTGGTTGATCAGGTGCGCGTTGAGCACAATTCTACTTTCCCTGGCCTGCCGGAAAATTTCCGTCAACGTTATCACCCGGAACTTGCCGGAGGCGATAATATCTCGCAGTACGCTTCCCGGCCCCACCGAAGGCAGCTGGTTGATGTCGCCCACCAGGATCAGCGTGGCATGGTCGGGCACAGCTTTCACCAGGTGGTACATCAGCAGGATGTCGATCATGGAGGACTCGTCCACAATAACCACGTCCGCCTCCAGCGGGTTGTCCCGGTTCCTCTGGAACCCGCCCTGATGAGGACTGTATTCCAACAGCCTGTGCACGGTCTTGGCTTCGTAGCCGGTGGCCTCCTGCATGCGCTTGGCGGCCCTGCCGGTGGGCGCCGCCAGGAGAACCCGCAATTTCCTGGCCAAAAATATTCTGATAATAGCTTTGATGATGGTGGTTTTACCGGTACCCGGCCCCCCGGTAACCACCAGCACCTTGTTTTGCGCCGCCAGGGCCACTGCCTCCCTTTGCCTGGCGGCCAGCCTGGTATTCAGCTTTTCCTCCACCCAGGATATGGCCTTGGCCGGGTCCAAAGGAGGTGCGGCGGACGGCGCGGCCTGCAGGGCAAGCAACCTCCGGGCCACGCCGGTTTCCGCCGTGTAAAAGGGGGAAAGGT
>CAJYBN010000218.1 GCA_913064925.1 uncultured Peptococcaceae bacterium | reverse complement strand
CCGAAGCGTTCCACGAAAAGAAAATTGGTGAAATTGCCGACCAAATTGCCAGGAACATCGACAGGATTAGGATTGTACTTATTGCTGGGCCTTCTTCGTCGGGAAAGACCACTTTTGCTCAGCGCCTGGGGGTACAGCTGCGCATCCACGGGATTAATCCTGTACCCATTTCCCTGGACGATTATTTTGTTGACAGGGAATTAACCCCGCTTGATGAAAACGGGCAATATGATTTTGAGTGCCTGGAAGCTATTAACAGGGAGTTATTCAACGAGCACCTAATCAGCCTTATTCAGGGTGAGGAAGTGGAACTGCCGGTTTACGATTTTAAGGAAGGTAAACGGAAAAACAGCGGCAAAACCCTGCGCTTGAGCGAGAGGGACCTGCTTATAGTAGAAGGGATCCACGGTCTTAACGATAATCTTACTTCCTCCATCCCAAAGGGTCGCAAATTTAAGATATACGTGAGCGCCCTCACCCAGCTGAACCTGGACAACCATAACCGTATCCCCACCAGCGACCTGCGTTTCCTGCGGCGTATGGTTCGCGATTATTATTTCCGCGGCTATTCCGCTTTGGAAACCATCCGCCGCTGGCCTTCGGTACGGCGTGGGGAAGAGAAGCACATTTTCCCGTTCCAGGAAAGCGCGGACGTTATGTTTAATTCCGCGCTCATCTACGAATTGGCAGTGCTGAAAGGGTATGTCGAACCGTTGTTGGATACGGTAAGCAGGGAACACCGGGAGCATGCCGTAGCCCGCCGGTTGCGCCGCTTTTTAAGCTATTTCGTGCCCATACCCTGTGATGAAGTACCGTCCAACTCTATAATAAGGGAATTTATCGGCGGTAGCTGTTTTCTATAAGCAGCTGCTGTAAATTATTTGCAAGTCAAGGCAGGAAATTCTCATTCCTGGTGGTAAGTATATATAAACAAACGGGTGGAGGGGTGTATAATGGTTAATGATATAGCCGGTTTGCTAAATGAGGATAACGAGTTGGAAGGTAAGATCAATTTCCAACTAACAGACATAAAGATATTCGATAAAAATGTTAAAGATGTTACCATTTTCTATAAGCTGGTAGGAGATTCGCGTTTTAAACTATTTCGCAGCACCGGTTTTGAGCTGGTTTTCGTGCATTTAACGGAAGACTGGGTGCGCCAGGCCAGGGTGGACTTGCACGGCATAAATTATGAGCAAGGCATTGACGTGGTGCTGGCTTGGAACTCCAGGGAAGACACGATGTCCGTAAAGGGCCTGCATGACGACAAGTATGTTACCGTTACTGCCATGCAAATAGATAATTAAAAGGACGCCGTTGGGCGGGGCAGAGTCCTTTTTTTAACGTGGGGAATTTTTAGGAAAGGGGATTTTTATTTCTTTAATGATTTTAGGGTTATCTCCGGTAGTGATGACTTCCACCGTAAAATAGCTGTAATATTTTTTTACCGCCGTGGCTAGGCCGTATGTACGCAAACCGTATTTGTCCAGAGTCTGTACCAGGTTGCCGTATATTTTGGCTTCAATAACCAGTTTTTCATTGAGGTCCGCCTGTTCGATCCCCGCCAGTACCTCCCGGATGTTATCTGCAAACTCTTGTAAAGCGGGGGCGAGGGGAGTGGTATTATAGTGCTCGTTTTGTTCTTCAACCAATTCGATCATACATGACCAGCTCCTTAGGCATACTTCATGGTATATATTACCATATAAGGCTATGCTTTATCCATAGCAAAAAATGTCTTCCTGTGTCATAAAACAAAAGAACCCGTTGTAATAATCAACGGGCAATGAAGGAAGCACCGCTTCCTTTTTTATTATCCTCAGGTAAAACGGAACCCACTATTGTTTTTTCTGCACCTACAGTCAGAAATCTTTTGTTCCTGTACACGACTGCTACCGCAATAGGGACAAGATATTTGCCCCGGCATAATGAAAATGTATTTTACCGGGAACAATTTATTACAGTTTTGACACTTAAAATTTAGTTTTGGCACGGTTATCCCCCCTTTATTAATCTATATATTATAATATAACAAAAATAAGGTCAACCCGGTTTTAGTAAAAACAAAAGTAAATCAAGAAGGTAGGTGTTGGTATTGATATTATTAAGCGCATGTCTGGCCGGGGAAAAATGCCGTTATACGGGTGACGGCTTTGACTTCCCTGAGTTGCGCCGCCTGGTGGAAGAAGGAAGGGCGCTGCCCGTATGTCCGGAAGTGCTCGGCGGGGCACCGGTTCCCAGGGAACCTTGCGAGATCGTCGGCGGAGACGGCTTTGACGTGCTTGACGGTAGGGCTGTGGTACTTGATGTTCGGGGAAAGGACAAAACCGGCATTTTCCTGCGCGGCGCGCGGGAAGTTTTGTCCGCGGCCAAGAAATGCGGTGTCAAGCTAGCCATACTTAAGGAGCGCAGTCCCTCTTGCGGGAGCAGCATGATTTATGACGGGACGTTTAGCGGAAACAAAATCCCGGGCTGCGGCTGCACAGCCGCATTGTTGGTGCGGGAAGGTATAAGGGTATACTCGGAAGAAAATTACCAAGGGAATATTCGTTTTGGGTAAGCGATTTATTGTTGACACTTGGCGGCAGATAAACTATAATAAATCAAACAAATGTTTGATAAGGGCGGGAGAATGTTATATGGAAGTTAATACAGCCGCGTTAAACAGAACGCAAAGGCGCCGGGCGGTGGCAAAACCGGTTTTTGGTAAACACCTGTTTGTTGACGACGTGCAGCGTTGGCTGGAAGGAAAAGAATCGCTTGCTCAGTTTAGCGTAGGGTGCGGTATTTGCGGCTTGGCCCTGCTTTACTTGCTGGGCAGTATGGTGCGGGCAGTGTTTTAATCACTTACGCTGGTATTTTTTTATTAACGGTTTACGGGCAGGTGCTGGTAAACCGAGGGCGTGCCCTTCGGGCGCTGCGGTGGGATCGCCTGCCAGTTTGCTTTTCCGGCAGCCGTACAGCCCGTAAATCACCAGGCCCACCAAAACCCACGCTGCAAACCTTGCCCATGTGGGGGGGAAGGTTTGCAGCCAGATGCATGGCGAAAATGATTGTTAATACAGGGATGGCCGGCATCCAGGGCAGGCGAAAGTGCCGTCTGAGCCCGGGGTTGGTGCGGCGTAAAACAATGGCGCTTATGGAAACGGCCACGAATGCGCTGAGAGTGCCGATGTTGGCGAGTTCCGCCACCTACCCGATGGGGGTAGCAATCTCCCTATCAGGGCCACCAAAAGTATAGGCACTGCCGGCGGAAGGGATCGCGGCGGCCAACTCGGCATAAACCAGTGCGGCGAGCCCCGCGCGGTAGTTTCTCAATGTCAAGGGGGTTTACCATGAAAAGTTACCGAAAAGAGCTGTGGTTTGAGGTACAAAAAAGGCGGGAGCTGATCAATATTACCCCGCTGGTTGAATCGTGTTTAAAGGATAGCGGTATTAAGGAAGGGCTGCTTCTATGTAACGCCATGCATATTACGGCCAGCGTGTTCATCAACGATGATGAACCGGGGCTGCACCAGGATTTTGAAGACTGGCTGGAGGGCCTGGCGCCGGAAAAACCTTATTCCCGTTACCGGCATAATACATACGAGGACAATGCCGACGCTCACTTAAAGCGCACCATAATGGGCAGGGAAGTTGTGGTGGCGGTTACCGGTGGCAAATTGGACCTCGGCCCTTGGGAACAAATATTTTACGGTGAGTTTGACGGAAAAAGGAAAAAACGCGTTCTGGTTAAAATAATCGGTGAGTAATTAATAACAAAACCCTGGATGCACGGCGAACATTAACGCCAACGCCGCCAGTACCGCAAAAATAGAGATTATTCCTGACACGGTCACTGACTTGGCCGCTTCCCAGTTAATCAATGAAACAATCATCTTTTAATTGTTAGCTCGCCATATTTACTCGGGTCTATTTTTTTGGCTATTAAATATAGCAAGATTGCCGGCTTTGTGAAATCAAGAACTATTTCCTCGTATTCCAAAAGCAAATAGGCATCGCCCGCCAGCCAAAGGTGCTTGGCTGAAAGGATTGGCATATAGCACCTTTTAATTTTGCTTTTTGTGTTAAAAAAACAGTGGTGGGTGGAAAGGTTTTTACCGTTACCGTTACCGTTACCGTTACTGTTACCGTTGGACCTGCGTGTTAAAAAAACAGTGGTGGGTGGAAAGGCAAACTGA
>CAJYBN010000217.1 GCA_913064925.1 uncultured Peptococcaceae bacterium | reverse complement strand
GGCAATACGCTCATGCAGGAACCCATGAGCATGGCCGAGGCCATGCGGCTGCCGGTGGTAGTGGTGATCCAGCAGCGGGGCGGGCCTTCCACCGCCACGGTCATTTACTCCCAGCAGGAAGTAACCATGACCGCTCTGGGCGGCAACGGTGAGGGTCTGCGGGTGGTTTATTCCACCGCCACGCACCAGGAGCTCTTTGATTACACCATCAAGGCTTTCAACACTGCCTGGAAGTACCGTTTTCCCACTTTCGTGTTGGGCGACGGTTACCAGGCCAAAATGCGGGAATCTTTGACCTTTTACGACCCCGAAGAAAGGGGCATCGAAATGGTGCCCACCGAGCCGTACGTTGGGCGGCCGGGCGTACCGGGGGTGGACAGGCCCCCTGCTCACCTGCGCAACACCTATAACGTGGAAGAAGAACTTTACGAGGTGCTGGAGCAGTACCTGGCCGATTACAACAAGTATGCGCCGGAAATTGCCGAGTACGAAGAATTTGATACGGAGGATGCCGAGCTGGTGGTGGTGTCGCACGGTGTCGTATCCCGGGCCGGCAAGGCCGCGGTTAAAGAGCTGCGGGAAGAAGGATACAAAGCCGGTTATTTCCGCCCCATCACCTTGCGCCCCCTGCCGGTGGGCAAGCTGCGGGAAGTGGCTGACAAGACTCAGCAGCTGCTGGTGGTGGAATCTGCCAACGGGCAGTTGGACAGGCTGGTGAAAGAAGCCATTTACGGCTGCCGGGCGGAAGTCCTGTCCTTGTTCAAGCCGGGTGTGGGCATCATCTCCGAAGAAGTGGTGGCCCGGGTAAAAGAAATCAAGGGCTAAGAACTCCGCTGCCGGAATGGCACGGATTGACGCAAAGATAAAGGTACAGAGAAACGGAACGTATAGTTGCTTTAGTTTGCCATGCTGAGAAAATTAAAAGGAGGCTAATGTTAATGTCAGTACAGCCTGCCATGCCTAAGTGCTGGCATAAGGAATCCAAACCGCATAAATTCTGCCCGGGCTGCGGCCACGGCCTGGTGCTGAAGGCGCTGGGCGAGGCTATTGACGAGCTGGGCATTCAGGATAAAGTGGTCTTTGGTTGTGACATTGGCTGCTCGCTGCTGGCCTGGGACTTTTTTGACGTGGATACCGTACAGACGCACCACGGCCGCACCACGCCGGTAATCACCGGCATCAAGCGGGCCAACCCGGAGGTGCTGGGAGTAGCCTACATGGGCGACGGCGGCGGGTACGCCATCGGGGCCCAGCACCTGGTGAGCGCTGCCACGCGCAACGAGCGCATAACGGTCATACTGGTGAATAATACCCAGTACGGCATGACCGGCGGCCAGATGGCGCCCACCACTTTGCCAGGGCAAAAAACCGAAACCTCGCCTTATGGCCGTGACGTGCAGGCCACCGGTTACCCCACCCAGGGGCCGGAAATGGTGGCGGCTATCACCTCGGAAGGTGCTTACGTAGCCAGGGGTACGGTGGCCAATGTCAAGCAGTTGAAAAAATTTATCAAAAAAGCGCTGGAAAACCAAATGGCCGGGAACGGGTTCAGTTTCGTGGAGGCCTTATCCACCTGCCCCACCAACTGGCGCACCAACGCCGCAGAAACCTGGAAATTTATCCAGGAAGAGATGCCCAAATTTTTTAAGGTCGGGGAGATCAAGGCGCCCGGTCCCCGGGAGGAGGAGGGATAATAGCATGGCTAAACCGGTAAAAATCGTGCTGGCCGGCGAGGGCGGCCAGGGAGTGCAGTCGGTGGCCGAAATAATTGCCGAGGCGGCCAACGAGGAAGGCCGCGAGGCCTTATATATACCCAATTTCGGCGTAGAGCAACGGGGGGGCGTTTCAGTGGCTTACCTGCAGATCGGCGACGAACCCATCGGCGCGCCCAAGTTCCAAACCGCGGATATAGTGATAGCGCTGAGCGACCGCGCCGTGCGCCGCACTAAACGTTACGTTGGACCGGAAACCATATTCGTTTACGACAGCAGCATCGAGGGCATCGAGGACGACCTGCCCAAGAACGCTAAAAAGGTGCTGGCCATCCCGGGCATTGAAGTATCCAAAAAGGAATTGCATCCCCGCGTGTTCAACATAATAATCATGGGCGCGGTGATCAAGGCCACGGAAGTGGTGGCCGTGGCGGATGCCAAGGCGGCCATCGAGAAGAAGCTGGGTTACAAGTTCGAGAAAAACCCTCAGCTCCGGGATATGAACTTCCGGGCCATTGAACGCGGCATGGAACTGGTGGCCGGAGTATTGTAAAAGGTGGTGTGATATAAATGGCGGAAACAATTTTTAAAGGCATAACGCTGGAAACGGAAAAGGGTTACTGGACCATATTCCCCGGCCTTTGTAAGGGCTGCGGTTTATGCATCGAAAAATGTCCCAAAAAATGCATGAGCTGGTCGGATGTGCTGGGGGTATACGGTACGCCTTCGGTGGAAATAAACAATGAGTGTATTGCTTGCGGCATTTGCCAGAATTTCTGCCCGGACTGCGCTATAGTGGTGGAAAAGAAAAAGAAAGAGAAAGACAAAAATTAACCCCGTAACCAAAAGCTGCGGGCCTTCCCGCAGCTTTTCATTTGTACCATCGACGGCGCGGGCACATATGATAACATATGATAAAAGAGCGGAGCGGGGAATGGGGTGATGATGATGACCGCAGGCAAGTGCGCCATTTGCGGGGCCGGGCCCGCGGCAAAATACGGTCTGGTTATTTTGGGTCACTATATTTGCCGGCCCTGCGAGGAGGCCATTTCCGGGCTGGCCTGGGACGATCCGCGCTATGAATTTTACAAGAGCGGTCTTAAAAAAATATGGCGCTGAGCGTGCTGCTGCCCATCCAGCTGCGCTTCTTTTTTCCTGGCCAGCCTGAAGCGGCGGTGCGCCAGCTCAATATCGCTTTTTATTTGCAGCAGGGTAATGGTACTGATGCCGGTGCGGCGGGAAATTTCCGCATCGGAAAGTCCTTTTTTCCAAGCCCGGATCAGGCGGGATACGTTGGTACGATATTTTCGCGATAGCTTGGCGGTATCGATCGGTATCGTTCCCATGTCGTTCACGCTCCTTTATAATTATTTTGACCACGGGGTTGATCTTTATTATGTTAATGAATTGCAAAACAGGCGGTTGTTTGCTGGCCCGGGAAACGGTAATATGATAAAATAAAGCGTTAAAATTTTTTAATTGAGGAGAAAACCGTGTCCACCGGCCAAGACAAAGCCCCTCTGGTTGAAGCGCTAAAAAAATACTGCCGCGAGGACCCGGTACGCCTGCACGTGCCCGGCCATGGGGGCGGGCGGGCCTTGACGCCGGATTTGCGGCGGTACAACTTGCCTAGCTGGGACGTTACCGAGGTTGCGGGCCTGGACGATCTACATAATCCCCACGGGGTTATTGCCGCGGCCCAGGCCAAGGCCGCGGAACTTTACGGAGCACAGCACACGTTTTTTTTGGTCAACGGGACTACGGTGGGTATCCAGGCGTTAATTGCTGCCACCTGCGCGGAAGGCAAAACACTTGTGTTACCGCGTAACGCTCACCGCTCAGTGCTGGGGGGGCTGGTGCTCAGCGGTGCCCGGCCGCTGTTTTTGGCGCCTGATATTGTACCCGGCTTTGGTTTTGCCGCCGGGTTTGGGGCGGACAAGCTGGACGCGGCGCTGCGGCGAAACGGGGACGCCGGCGCTGTGCTGGCGCTTCACCCTAACTACTACGGGGTGGTGGGTGACTTGGCCGGGGTGGCGGGTGTATGCCGTCAATACGGCGTTCCCCTGCTGGTGGACGAGGCGCATGGTACGCACCTGCGATTTCACCCCGCCCTGCCGCCGGATGCCTTGTCCCTGGGCGCCGATGCCGTGGTGCAGAGCGTGCATAAAACCGGCGGCGCGCTTACTCAGGCATCATGGCTGCACCTGGGCAGCGAGCGGGTGGCCAGGGAGCGGGTGGCCGGCGCGCTGCGGCTGCTGCAAACCACCAGCCCCTCTTACTTGTTGATGGCTTCCCTGGACGCCGCCAGGCGGCAGCTGGCCTTGCACGGCCGGGCCGTCCTCGCCCAGCTGCTGGAAACGGCTCTGGCGTGCGCGGGCGCTTTAAACCGCCTGCCCGGCCTGGAGGTGTTGGGTAAGGAACACCTGGCTACGCCCGGCGCCGTGAACCACGATCCCACCCGGCTGGTGGTGTCGGT
>CAJYBN010000216.1 GCA_913064925.1 uncultured Peptococcaceae bacterium | reverse complement strand
GCGCTGGGCAGTTTTTCCGCCAGTTCCCGGCATTTTTCCTTGTTTTGCTCTATGATTTTCACTTTTATTCCTTGGGCGCACAACCTTTCCGCCAGGTAAAAGCCGATCCGGCCGCCGCCCAGGATGATTACGCTTTGCACTCTTTGCCTTTTCTTTTTCACCTGGGAACAAACGTCGTTGATGACGTCGGAATGTCCCAGCAGGTAAATGGTGTCACCGGGCAGGACTTTATCTTTGCCTCCCGGTATGAGCATTTCGCCGTTGCGGGATATGGCCACTACCAGTAGAGAACGGGGGATATCCATATCCATCAAGCGCTTGTTGGCGAACATGGTTGTATCTTCTTTAACGGTGATGTCGGCCAGCTGTACCCTGCCCTGGGCGAACGGCTCCATGTGCACCGGCAAGGCCATGGTGAGCAGCCGGTTAATCTCCATGGCCGCTGAGTAGTCCGGGTTTATAATGAGGTCTACTCCCAGGTCTTCCTTGCTGATGATCAATTTATGCGAGTAGTCCGGGTCGCGGATCCTGGCTATGGTACGCGGTATGCCGATGCGCTTGGCTGTCATGCAGGCGATCATGTTCACCTCGTCACTGTTGGTAACGGCGATGAGCAGGTCGCTCTCCGCCACTACTGGGGAACTGAGGGTTTGCGCGGTGGAACCGCTGCCCCGGATACAGAGGCAGTCAAAGTCCTCCTCCACCTTGGCCAGCCTTGCCTCATCTTTATCGATAACCACTAGATCATGTCCTTCCTGCGTCAGGCGCGCGGCTATTTCCTTGCCTACTTTACCCGCGCCGATAATCGTGGTTTTCACAGTTTTCACCTCGCACTGGACAGCAGGTGTTTAACTAAATAATAATGAATTAGTATAAGGCATGTAAATTAGTATAAGGCATGAAAATTCTTTTTGCAATTTTTATTTACCTTGCGGGGGGTATTTCGGGTCGCGCTGCAGAAAATAATTTATTAAAAAAAGCGGGTGATGGCTATACTTTTATCGCTGGTAAGGCACGAAATAAGCAACGTGCGCTTTTATTACCGGGATGTTTTTAACTGCCTACTTGTTTTCGTGGTTTTTGTTTACGCTGGGTACATTGCGGCCGTATTGTTGCAGGACAAGGCTGCTGTTTATTACCATACGGTCCGGGAAATCATTTTGGGTGGCGGTTTGCCTGAGAATATTTTTCTGTACATACTGATTAGAAACTCGCTGGTCAGCTTGACCGCCCTGGTGCTGGGCATTTTGACGTTTAATATGTGGCCTATATTAGTATTGATGTTTAACGGCGCCGTTAGCGGGTTTGCGGTGAAAATGCAATCCTTGCTGTTTCACCGGTACAGTTTCGAAATCTGGTTGTTCGGGCTGCTGCCGCACGGTGTTCCCGAACTAGCCGCCCTTTTTCTTGCTTGCGGCGCGAGTTTTTATTACCGCAGGTTGCGCAACAAGGGGAAATTTTCCTGGACCGGGGTGGCCAGAACTTTTTTCATTGTCGTTATGCCTTTGCTGGTGCTGGCGGCCGCCCTGGAAACATATGTTACGCCTGTGCTGATATTCCGGTTTTTAATGTAATGTGATACAATCCTATTACTCCGTGGCGGGTTATTTTGCTAAACCTACACCCTGGACTGGGAGGGAATTTTATGTTGCTAATTACCGGGGGAACCGGCCTGGTTGGCAAACACCTGGTGCGGGCTTTGGTTGACAGGGGATATGCTGTACGCTGCCTGGTTCGTTCGCAGCAAAAAGCAAGACAGCTATTACCCGCGGGTGTCGAGCTAGTTCAGGGGGAGATAAATGACCGGGAAGCGGTGCACGCCGCCTGCAGGGACGTGGACAGGGTGATCCACCTGGTGGCGGTTATCAGGGAAAAGGGAGCCCTCACTTTTGAGCGGGTAAACGTTGAAGGTACGCTCAACATCGTCATAGCCGCGGGCCAGGCGGGGGTAAAGCATTTTGTTCAAGTGAGCGTGCTCGGCGCCTGCAACAACCCAGAGTACAGCTACGCTTATTCCAAGTGGCGGGGCGAAGAGGCAGTCAAGCAAAGCGGTTTGAACTGGACCATTTTGCGCCCTTCTGTGATTTATGGCGACGGGTTTAATTTTTTCAACCGCATGGTGCAATCCCTGCGCATGTTTCCCGGTCCTTTTGCGCCCGTTCCCGGCAAAGGGACCACACTTTTTCAACCGATAGCCGTGGAGGATGTGGTGCGCTGTTTGGTAAAGGTTTGCGAGTGCCCGGGCATGGTGGGTAGGACCATTGAAATAGGCGGCCCTGAGCACTTAAGCTACGTGCAGATGCTGGACCGCCTGCTGGAAACCCTGGGGGAAAAGCGGTACAAAATTTACGTTCCCATGTCTTTGCTGCGCATGGTTGTTCCGCTGCTGGGCAAAATTTTCTGCGATCCTCCGGTTTCCTCCGTGGAACTCAAGCAAATGGAAATAGATAATATAACCGCGCCGGATGCGGTGGAAAAAAATTTTGGTTTTAAACCCAAGGCACTGCATAACGGCCTGAAATATTTAATGCCGCAGTCCAAGGACGGCAGAAATTTTATCAGTTAATCATTTAATCCACTGGTAACCCTGGCCGGACCAATGCTGGAAGTTGTTGTAATACATATCCCCCGTACAGACGCCGTAGGTGGGGTCAACGGGCACCGTCCGCCCGTCGATTAGCAATTCCACCCAGGTATGTTTGCCCGCTTCGCCGGGGTTTATCGCCTTGCCCTGGACAACTTCGGCTTTTAAGCCGGCCGCTTCCGCCAAGACGGCGTAATAGCGGGCCAGCGGGTCGTCTGTTCCCCGGCCGGTGCTCATGAGGCCGGCAATGCCGGTGACGGTATATTGCTTGAGCCCCTCGCGGGTTTGCCAATCGTACTGGAAGCAGTGAATAAGATAATTATAAACCTTTTTACCCCTCTGGATGGGGTCCTTATATTCTTGACGGTAAAACGTACCCAGCTGTTGTAGCCGCTTTTCCGCTGTAATCTGGTCAAGCTTGATTGTGCGGGGATGATATACCTTACCTGCCGGTTCCAGAAAAAATTTATTGGCCTGGATTGGCCCGGCTTGCAGCAACCTGGCGGCGATAACCGCGGTTTCCGCCCGGGTTATTGTTTTGTCCAGACCCAGGCCTCCGTCTTTGTACCCTCGCAAAATGCCCTTATCCACCAGCAGGGCCACCGGAGCCAACCCGGTAAAAAAATAACCGGCGTTGGCATAAAAGTCATTCTTCTCCGGGTCTTCCGCCAGGTAGGCGGTGGACCGGCGGTACTGTTCAGGCAAGCCGGCGTATTCCTTGAATTCGACCAGCTTGCGCCAGGCCTCAGCGCCGGGCAGCGGTATTTCCAGCATTAACTTGCCGTCTTGCAGCCGGTAGCGGTCATTCTCCAACAAAGCGGCTTTAAAGGCCAGGAGAGCCACATCACGCCTGGTGGCTTGGGAGTCCGGCCGAAAAAGACCGTCAGTGCCAGCAGGCAGCAACATGCTGGCCAGCTGCAGGTATTGTTGGCCCCATCCCTCATGTATGTCCGGGTAATCGGGCAGGGTTTCCAACCGGTCAGTATCGATCCGGCCGGCGGCAGCGAAGATGGAGAAAATTATTTTAGCCATTTCCCGCCTGGTCACTTTTTTTTCCGGATAAAATTTACCGTCGGGAAAACCGCTGAGCACGCCCTGCCGGGCCAGCACATCGATTTCTCCGGCAGCCCAGTGTTTCGCGGTGTCGGGAAAAACCGTCGCGCCGGCGCGGCCGGGCAGCCATGCTGTAACGGCTGCCACAATTACCAGTAACGCAACAATGCGTGCAAGCTGCATGATAATGAATGCTCCTTTTCGCAGGTATCTTGGCGGCCGCTTCAGCGCTGGGCTTGCTTTTCCAGCCAGGTAAAGAACGCATCCCATACCACCCGGTGGTGCCGCGAAAACTGGTGGTCCGCACCTGGTACCTGCACAAGTTCTTTCGGCTCCCCGGCGCTCCGGAAAATTAGTTCGGCGTCACTGGGCGGCACTACATCGTCATTGGTACCCTGAATAACCAGCAGCGGGCGCGGTGCAATTTTACCGGCCAGCAGCGGGATGTCGTAATGTTCCAGGTCGTCAAAGAAAGCCTTGCGCAGGTAGAGAATGCCTTCATCGCCTGCCAGGGCGAACAAGTCACCCTCTTCGTTGACCGGCCCTTCGGCGAATTCCGT
>CAJYBN010000215.1 GCA_913064925.1 uncultured Peptococcaceae bacterium | reverse complement strand
GGCTACCTGCTGAAGAACTTCCCGGGCCTGCGGGTGGACGTGCACCACCCGCGGGTTAAGGTGCACGTGGAAGTGCGGGAGAAAAACGCCTTCGTCTATGCCGCCGGCGTGCCCGGCGCGGGCGGCCTGCCCGTGGGGGCCAGCGGCAAGGCGCTGCTGCTGCTCTCCGGCGGCATCGACAGCCCGGTGGCCGGCTGGATGGCCATGAAGCGGGGCATCGAAATAGAGGCGGTGCACTTCTACAGCTTCCCCTTCACCGGGGAGAAGTCCCTGGAGAAGGTGCGCGACCTGTGCCGTGCTCTGGCCCGCTACACCGCCCGGATCAGGCTGCACGTGGTGCACTTCACCGGTATCCAGAAGGAGATTCAAAAGCGGTGCCCCGAGGAGCTGCGGGTGACCATCATGCGCAGGATGATGTTCCGCCTGGCCGACCGCCTGGCGGGGCGGCGGGAGGCCCTTGCCCTGGTCACCGGCGAGAGCGTGGGCCAGGTGGCCAGCCAGACCCTGGAGAGCATGCGGGTGATCAACATGGTCACCGGCCTTCCCGTGCTGCGGCCCCTGGTGGGCATGGATAAGCTGGAGATCACCCGCCTGGCGCAGCAAATCGGCACCTACGACATATCGGTGCTGCCTTACGAGGACTGCTGCACCCTGTTCGTGCCCGAGCACCCGGCCACCAGGCCCCGCCCCGAGCAGGCCGAGCGGGCCGAGAAGCCGCTGGCCGTGGAGGAACTGCTGGACGCGGCGCTGGAGCGCACCGTCATGGAGGAAATAAGGGATTAAAGGCGGTGTAACCGTCATGCTCAAGTACAGGCTTATCTGGCCCGCCGCGCTAGCCGCGCTGGTGACGGCGCTCGGGCTGTTCTTCAATTTCACCCACGTCACAACGGAACCCGGCGGCGCGCCAGTCAGCCCACCGGAGCCTTCTTACCCGGACAGCACCCCGCCGCCCGTTCCGGGCGGGCAGCAGGAGGTGCCCGGTGGGCAGGCCGGCGATGCGGGCCGGCGTCCCGCACAACCGCCGCAGGCGCCGCCCGAACAAGGCGGTACCCAGGCTGCCCCGCCGCCCGCGCTGCAAACCGCCCGGCCTGGGGCCGGCGAGCCCGAAGTGACGGTGGCCGACATCGAGCGGCGCTACCGCCCCCGTTTTCAGGCACTGAAACTGGAGTACGACGACAAGCTCAAACAGCTGGCGGACGCTGCCGTCAGCGAGTACCGGCAGTACAAGGAAAGCGGCCAAAAGCCGCCGGTGCTCGAACTGGTCAAGAAGTACCTGGCCGCCGGAAACGCGCTGGAGAACGAATGCGACCGCAGGTTTTACGCACTGCTCGACAGCATGCGCCGGGACTTGCAGGAAGCGGGGTTGCCCCTGGAGCTGGTGGAGGAAGCCAAAAAAGAGTACCGGACCCAGAAGGCGCAGCGCAAAAAACAGCTAATAAAAGCCGGCTTGGAGTTCGCCGGCTTGTAGCGTCGAAATATGAAAAATATTGTAGAAAATTTATAGCATTTTTTATCACTACAATGCAGGAAAAATTACTATACTGTAGAACTATAGGTAAAAAACCCCAATTGTAATATTAATAACATAATAACACCTTGATGCTATATGGGTTTTCGGTCTCAATTTAATTAGGACTTTGGTCCCGAGCCGGCAGCAACGGAGGAAAAAACAAGGAAAGGATTAAGCAACCAGCTATGATCTACGATACCATCGTCGTCGGTGCCGGCCCGTCAGGGTGCTCCGCGGCAGAGCGGCTGGCTACCGAGGGGTTTAGCGTTCTTATATTGGAGGAACACCGCAAAGTAGGCGAGCCGGTGCAGTGCGCGGGGCTTATTTCTCCCCGCACCCTGCAGGTTTCCGGTGTAACAGAAGATGTGGTAATCAACCGGTTAACCGGCGTGCGCGTTTTCTCGCCGCTGGGCGCCCGGTTGGATATTTGCGCCGGGCGGGAACACGCGCTGGCCGTAGACCGGGCCGCCTTTGACCGGTATTTGGCTGAGCGGGCCCAGGAGGCCGGCGCCGAGCTGCTCACCGGGGCCAGGGTGCGCGACCTGCAGCGTACCGGAACCGGCTACCGCGTTACGGCTTACATATCGGGCAACTGCACGGCCTTCGATGCCCGGCTGGTTATTGGCGCAGACGGCGCCAATTCCCTGGTAGCCAAGAAATTGGCACTGCCCGCCGGGAAAAACCCGCGGGCGGTGATGTATGCCGCCGACGTGGAACTGCACCGGGAGGACACCTCCCTGGTTGATATTTTCCTGGGGCGCCAGCTGGCCCCGGGCTGGTTCGGGTGGGTGATCCCCCTGAACAAGCACCTCTGCCGGGTGGGTACAGGGCACGCTTTCTGCCGGCGGAAGCACTCGCCCAGCTACCTGTTCCGGAACATTATACGGAGCTTTCCTGAACACTTCCGCGACATGAAAATAATCCGCTACACGGGCGGCATCGTTCCCATGGGCCTGGCGCCCAGGATATACGCGCCGCACGCCCTGCTGGTGGGCGACGCTGCCTGCCAGACCAAACCCATATCCGGGGGCGGCATTTACCTGGGCTTGCGGGGGGCGCAGGTGTGCGCTGCGGTGGCGGCCCGGGCGCTGCGGGAAGACGACCTTTCGGAAAAAAAACTGGCCCGCTACCAGCAGCTTTGGGAAGAGGAATTTGCGGAAGAGATCAACTGCGGCGTGGGTCACCGGCAGAGCTACCTGCGGTTTAGCGATAGCGACATAGACCAGCTGCTGCGCTTCCTGGACAAGCCGTATTGGAAAAGTCTAATTCTAAAGCATGGCGACATCGACTACCCCTCCTGGCTGGCACGCCGGCTGTTCAGCGCCGGCCCGTGGATGCAAAAATTCGTCAGGGCCGCCCTTGCTTTAAACGGGTATGGATTAAACCTGAAAAACGGGTTAAAGAATATATTATCGTAAACATGCATATCATTGGTTGAGCTGCAGGGAAAAATTTGAAAGGGCGGTTGATTAATGCCGAAAGGCGGTAAAATACCCGGTACGCTTTACAAGTTTTTTTGGGATGTTAATCCTGAAAAATTAGACCCCGCAAGGAATTATAGATATATTCTTGAAAGGCTCATGGAATATGGGGATGACGAAGCTTTCAGGTGGATGATTAAAACTTATTCCAAGCAGAAGATAATCGAAGTTGTGAAAAATAGCAGAGCTGTATCAGAAAAAACAGCCTCATTCTGGAGTAACATGTACGGCATCCCCAAGAAGGACTTGGTTTGTAAAAAAAGTTTTATAAATCTGGCACGGTAAAGAGTGATAATTATGCAATTACAGATAGATGTTAGTAAATATGTAAAAGGTTGGCATAAAAGGCAGCAAAATATGACAATTCCTAATCTTCACGAACCACTTCGTAAAGATGCACTAAAAAAGGCGAATTATGCCGCGGAGATTGTAAAAAGCAAATATCCGGGAATTGAGTTATTCTTATTTGGTTCTGTTATATGGAACAACGTTTTTACTGACCATTCAGATATTGATATTGCAGTCAAAGGCTTAAAATGTTCAAGAGAGTATCTAAAGATTTATGGATATATATGTGATGCAGTGTCTCCGTTTGATGTTGATGTTGTTCTTTTAGAAGAAGTTTCAGAGAACCTCAGGCAAAGAATTACTGAGGAAGGCTTAAAACTATGAAGTTAAAAGCAATTTTAAAGAATTTGCAGATAAAGGTAGAGGATGAACTTGCGCGGTTTGAACATCTTTTATCGGAACTTCAAGAGGCCTTAAAGGATGATTATGTAAGATTTAGAGCCAGAATATGTGCAGGAATTCTGGATGATTTTTATATGGGAGTAGAAAAAATTTTTAAGGAAATAGCGGATAAGATAGACTTACAAATACCTCAAGGTAAAGATTGGCATAAAAAATTATTGTTACAGATGAAAATAGAAACAGAAACTCGACCTGCAGTTATTGATGAAGTTATTTATATAAAGATTGAAGAGTACTTAAGATTTAGGCATATGAATAGAAATGTTTATGGTTTTTATTTTGACTGGGATAAAATGAGTTATCTGGTTTATGGTTTGGAAGATGTAGTATATGGTTTAAAAAAAGCTTTGAATATCTGGTTTAATCAAATGTTTCTCATAGTAGATGAGCTTGAAAGAGGTTATTAATTAAAGTTTATGGGGGCCTCTTAATGGTGGTTATCAATAGTTCAGATGTCAAATCCAAGGCTATAGCAATAGCTAGTGAACCTCCCCCGGGACGAGCCCGGGGGCTTCGTCCCGAAGGTTTCTCATG
>CAJYBN010000214.1 GCA_913064925.1 uncultured Peptococcaceae bacterium | reverse complement strand
GGGCCTTCCCGGCAAATGCCGGGATGTAGCTCACGAGGAAAGCGTAAGACCCGTGTTTTATCGGGCAGCATTCCGATGACATGAGAAACCTTCGGGACGAAGCCCCCGGGCTTGTCCTGGGGGAGGTTCACGCTAAAATGTTTCCAGCCGCTGCGAGGTGAGCATGGTGAAAATTTTGGTGTTGAACGGTCCCAACCTCAACCTGCTGGGCCGTCGCGAACCTGGTGTTTACGGGAGTACCACGCTGGAAGAAATCAACAGGGCCGTCTCGGCCCTGGCCGGCGAACTGGCGGTGGAGGTGGAATTTTTTCAGTCCAACCATGAAGGGGCGCTGCTGGACCGGCTGCATGCAGCGGCGGGCCGCTACGCCGCGGTGATCCTCAACCCGGGTGCCCTGACCCACTACAGCTACGCCCTGCGGGACGCTGTGGCAGCCGTTGACATTCCCGTTGTCGAAGTACATATTTCCAACATCTATGCCAGGGAAGATTTCCGCCGCCACTCGGTTATCGCGCCGGTGGCGGCCGGGCAGATTACGGGGTTCGGCGCGGAGGGCTACCTGTTGGCCCTGCGGGCCGCCGTGGACCTGGCGCGGCGCTCGGCCGGCGCCGCCGCGCCTTAAATATGCGGCCCGGGAGGGCCCTTGCACGGGGTTGAAACAACGTGGAAGAACGAGTAGGCAAAGTACAACGGGTGCTGGAAGAAAACGCTGTCGATGCCCTGCTGGTGGTTCAACCCGAAAACAGGTATTACCTCAGCGGTTTTTCGGGCAGCGCCGGGGCGGTGGTGGTAACGGCCGAGCGCAGCTACCTGCTTACGGACTTTCGTTACCTGGAGCAGGCCCGCGAGCAAAGCCCGCACCTGGAAGTGGTCAAAATCCAGGATGGCCTGCCGGACGCCCTGGCCGGGCTGCAGGGCGCGGCGGGCTTTCGCCGCCTGGGTTTTGAAATGGAGCACACCAATTACAAGCTTTTTGCCGCGCTGCAGGAGAAACTAGCCGGCGTGGAACTGCGGCCGCTGGAAGGTGTGGTGGAAAAATTTCGGCAAATCAAGGATAAAGCGGAGTTGGATGCCATGGCCAGGGCTGCCGCGCTGCTGGACGAGGGTTTTTGCTACATCTGCGGGTACATCAAACCGAGCCTGACGGAAAAGGACGTGGCGCTGGAGCTGGAAATATTCCTGCGCCGCCGCGGTGCCGAGGGCGCGGCATTCCCATTTATCGTTGCCTCCGGTCCCAGGTCTTCGCTGCCGCACGGCGCAGCTACGGAGCGGGTTATCAACCGGGGCGACGTCATTACCCTGGATTTCGGGGTAAACGTGGGGCACTACAATTCCGACATGACCAGGACGGTGGTGCTGGGCCGGGCCGACGCCAAAGTGAAAGAAATTTACCGCGTTGTACTGGAAGCCCAGCTGGCCGGGCTGGCGCGGGTAAGGGACGGCGTGACCGCCTGCGAGGTGGACGCTGCAGCCCGTGGTATAATCGATTCCCACGGCTACGGGCAGTATTTCGGGCACGGAACCGGCCACGGCGTCGGCTTGGCGGTACACGAGGCGCCGCGCCTGGCCGCGCGGGACGACACGACGTTGCGGGAGGGTATGGTGGTCACCGTGGAGCCCGGCATTTACCTGCCGGGGTTCGGCGGCGTACGCATCGAGGATAGCGTGGTCGTGGAAAAGGACGGCTGCCGGTTGTTGACCAGTTCACCGAAGGAGCAATTATTGGAACTTGAGCCATAAATTTATCTGCATTGCGAGGAGGCGGGAGCAATGATTTCAACCAATAATTTTCGCACCGGCCTGACCATTGAATTGGACGGCGAAGTTTACCAGGTGGTGGACTTTCAGCACGTCAAGCCGGGCAAGGGTGCGGCCTTCGTGCGTTCTAAGCTTAAGAACATGCGTACCGGCGCCGTTATTGATAAAACTTTCAACGCCGGCGAAAAAATTCCCCGGGCCCGAATAGACCGGCGGGAGGTGCAGTACCTTTACAATGACGGCACCGACTATCACTTTATGGACATGGAAACATATGACCAGTTCAGCATGAGTAAGGAGCAGCTGGGTGACGCGATCAACTTTCTCAAGGAAAACATGACCATTAACTTGTTGATGTTCCAGGGACGATCCATCGGGGTAGACTTGCCCAATTTTGTGGAGCTGGAAGTGGTGGAAACCGCGCCGGGTATCAAGGGCGATACCGCGTCGGGCGGCTCCAAGCCGGCCACGTTGGAAACCGGTTACGTGGTGCAGGTGCCCTTTTTCGTGAACGTCGGCGACGTGCTGCAAATCGACACCCGTACCGGGCATTACATAAAAAGGGTTTAGCGGATGCACCAAACCCCAGGAAATATATGTTTAAAAACCCCCTTTATGAGAGATAATACTTTTACTGCGTAATTGCAAAAACCAAAGGGGGTTTTCTTATGTCCGACTTGAAATCCAAAGTCGCCTACCTGCAAGGATTATCCAAAGGTATGAACATCAGCGAGGATAACAAAGAAGGCAAGCTTTTAAACAGTATTATCGACGTGCTCGGAGAATTTGCCGATTCTTTTGACCAGCTGGAAGATGCCCAGGAACAACTGGAAGATTATATCGAAACCGTCGACGATGATCTTTATACCCTGGAAAATGAGCTGCACGGCGGCGAGGAGGAAGATTATGTGGAAGTAGACTGCCCGCGCTGCGGGGAGACCGTATTGTTTGACCCGGGTATTATCGAGGATGACGAAGTAATAGAAGTTACCTGCCCCAACTGCGACGAAGTCGTGTTCGTCAACGACGACACCTTTGCATCGGCCGATGAGGCCGAGGAGCTGGACGGGCAGGCTGCACCGGCGGATGAGGACATATAATGCCTGACATGGCGGCAGTTTCCGGCTGTCGCTATTTTTGTGCACCCGGGGCCGGTAAAATGCCTGTCCTTGACTTAATCGCCCCGCCAAATTAAAATAATGGCAGTTACGGCCGTAAAAATTAACCCGGCCGGTAATTTTGAGGCGGAAAGGTGGAAGACTATGGGTGCGCAAAAAATTGTGATTATCGGCGGTGTGGCCGCGGGGCCCAAAACAGCAGCCAGAGCGCGCCGCGTAGCGCCGGATGCGGATATTACCATTGTCGAGAGGGGTAAGCTGATTTCTTATGCCGGTTGCGGCATGCCCTATTATTTATCCGGCGAAGTGCCGAAGTTCGACCAGTTGTTCGAAACTACGTACCATGTCATCCGGGACGAGGAATTTTTCTGGCGGGAAAAGGGGTGCCGGGTACTCACCCGCACGGAAGCCGTGGCCATAGACCGGGCCAAGAAGGAAGTGCAGGTGAAAAACCTGGAAACGGGCGAAGAGTATTCCCTTCCCTATGACAAGCTGGTGCTGGCCACCGGTGCGGAACCGGTTATGCCGCCCATCGAGGGCATTGAACTGCAGGGCGTGCACAAGCTCAGCCACCCCGACGACGCGCGCAAAATAAAAGATTACCTGGAAACGGTGGAGTGCGATGAAGCGGTCGTCGTGGGAGCGGGGATGATCGGCCTGGAAACGGTGGACGCCCTGATGAAACTGCAGATGTTCTGCTCCGTGGTTGAACTGCAGGAGCAGATTTTGCCGGGAATGCTGGACCAGGACATGGCTGCCGTTCTCACTAGAAAGCTCACCGAGCAGGGAGTAGAGTTTTACCTGGGCCACAAGGTGCTGCGGTTTGAGGGCGATGAGGACGGTAGGGTTATGGCTGTGGTTACCGACAAGGGTACCATTGAAACCAACCTGGTGGTGGTGGCCGTTGGCGTGCGGCCCAATGTGCGGCTGGCCCGCGACGCCGGGCTGGCCATCGGCCCCACCGGTGCCATCGCCGTCAACGAACACCTGCAAACCAGCGATCCCGATATTTACGCGCTGGGAGATTGTGCCGAAACCACGCATTTGGTCAGCGGCCAAAAAGTGTACCTGCCCATGGCCACTTTGGCCAATCGTCAGGGCCGGGTAGCAGGTGATAACGTGGCGGGAGGCGATTCCGTGTTCCGCGGCGCGCTGGGCACGGCCGTTCTCCATACTGTGGGATTCAATGTGGGACGCACCGGGTTGAGCGAAAGGCAGGCCCGTGATCTCGGTTATAAGGTGACGGTGGGTGTCAATCACGGTTTTGACCGCACGCACTACCATCCCGACAACGGGTTGGTATTGATGAAGTTGATTGCTGAAGAAGGGACGGGTAGGATCTTGGGCGCGCAGGCCCTGGGCGCCGGGGATGCCGTCAAGCGCATCGACGTGGTGGCCACGG
>CAJYBN010000213.1 GCA_913064925.1 uncultured Peptococcaceae bacterium | reverse complement strand
GCCCGCGGCCGGAACGCGAAGCGCAGTTCCATCCGCGCCGTGCTCGCCGGTAAAACGCCGGTGGTATATGAAAATTCCTGGTATGTGTTGTTCGGGATGGCGGCGGGCCGGTAGGCGGGGTCTACCCGGCCAATTAGCTGGCCGGCGCTGTTGTAGACGAATATTTCCGCTTCCAGGGCGTAATTGGCTCTGCCCCCGGGCTGCACGTCTTCGCGGGCCCAGAAGGTGACCCGGTAGATGCGCCCGGGCGAAGCGGGCACCGTTTGGGACAATACGGCCTGGCGGTTGTGCACCGCGCCCAGCTCGCCGGCATAGGTGCCCGAGTGGGCCAGCCTGGTGCGGAATACGTTTTCGCCCGACCATACCCTGGGGGTGGTGGCGTCCACCCACTCCTCAATGCCGGGGTCGCGGACGATGTTTTCCTTCGGGCAGGGCGGCGGGGCCGGCGGCGCCGGCGGTACCGCCCTCACCACCTGGATTTGCATTTGCACGAACCGGTTTCTTAACTCCCGCGCCACGTTAAACGCCCGGATGGTGAAATCGTCCAGGGCTACGAAATTCCCCTGCTTGTTGCGCAGGTCCCAGGTGGCGGTGTACACCCGGCAGTCGCCGGGGCGCAGCACCTCGGTGCCCAGCACCTGCGGGAAAAACCGGCCGTCGGACCAGCGCCACACTTCCCTGCCGTTGCGCAAAGCCGCGAAGTCAAACCGCTGGCCGGTGTTGTAATGCAGGGTGATGGTGCGGGATGAAACGTTGCACTTGACAAAGGTGATGAACACCTGCTCGCCGCGCCGGTACTGCCGGTGGTCGGTCATTAAATCGTAGCGCAGGCCGTCCACCAAAGCGGTGGCAAAGGTCCCCGCAACCGGCTGGCCGGGTACGCCGGCGGCGACGGGCACCAGCAGCCTCTGGCCCACCCGCAGGTTAAACGGGTCGGTGATGTTGTTGAGAGCAATAAGCTGTTCCACCGTCGTGCCGAAACGGCGGGCGATGCGGTACAGGGTGTCCCCGGGCCTTACCGTGTATATGATCACGCACCTTACCTCCTTTCTGGCAATAAAATGAAACCTAACACACTTTATGTGCCGGAAGAAGAAAAGGTGCGCTTTTTGCAATCGCCGGCTAAAGGGACAGGCAGCTGACCCGGCCGCTTTTCAGCGTCTGTTTGACGTCGATGAGGCGCTGGTTGGCCGACCCCCGGAAGGCCAGGTTCATGTCCTTTTGCGCTTCCAGGAACGGGCCGTCCACCAGCACGTCGATATAGCGCAGCACCGGCAGGTCCTTGACTTCTTCGAAGGTATAACCGGTGTACACCCAGATGTCGAACTGCGGGAACTCCTCCCGCACCAGCTTCACCGCTTCCAGCAGCGCGTCGGCCTGCAGCAACGGGTCGCCGCCGGAAAAGGTGATGCCCCTGGTAAGCGGGGTCACGTTTTCCTTGATCGTGTCCAGCAGCGCGCGGGGGGTCATCTCCCTCCCGCCCGTGC
The DNA here is from genome assembly GCA_913064925.1 of uncultured Peptococcaceae bacterium. GTDB lineage: Bacteria > Bacillota > Desulfotomaculia > Desulfotomaculales > Desulfallaceae > CAJYBN01. The sequence continues at coordinate 2,821 of CAJYBN010000213.1, read as the reverse complement.
GGGGGATCAGTTCCGGGTTGTGACAACCGGGACAGTGGCGCGGGCAGCCCTGGGTGAAAACCACCACCCGGAAGCCCGGCCCATCTACCACGCTTTCCTTGACAATGCCGGCAATATTTAATACGCTCATGGTTACCGCTCCGTTAACTAGTTTTTTTTAAGGTAATACGCCCCGGTCAGGATGTCAATAACGTAAAAGGAGCTCAGCTTTGCAGTTATCAGATTTACAGTGTTGACAATAAAATGAAAATTATTTAAAATCTCAAAAAAACTAAATGTTTGCATGCAATTTATTTGCCCACAAAAAAATAACGCCCGTAAAAGGATGGATATTCAATGAACAGTAAAAATGAACTGGTTGTCGCTGATGAAATATTAAACCTGTACGGTATAGATAAAAAAACATTCGAAGAACAATTAATGGCTCGCAATAAAAACACGTTAATTGAATCGCTCGGCATTAAACATGTGGAAATAACACCCGACAGGGTCGTCTTAAGCATGCCGGTAGGTCCCAAAACCTGGCAGCCCGCCGGCATTCTACATGGCGGGGCTTCCGTTGCACTGGCTGAAACGGCGGCGTCACTAGGGACAGCCGTTAACATCGATATCCAAAAGTATGCCCCCGTTGGCATGGAAATCAACGCCAACCATATTCGCAGTAAGCGCGACGGGGTAGTCACAGCTGTGGCCACCCCTTTACACAAAGGGCGGAAAACTATGGTGTGGGATATTAAAATTACCGACGAAGAGGGCAGGTTGATTTGTGTTTCCCGCTGCACAATGGCAGTGGTTGATCAAAGGTAATTAAACCATTGCGGCCGGCATCGCATAACATACCGGTACGGTAATGCACACCCGGAAAGATGAGGAATATTCCGTTAACGGGGTGTCGAACGCCATTATCCGCCAACTATTCAAACCTCAAAGCATCTACCGGTTTTAATTTGGAAGCCTTATTGGCAGGGTACATGCCAAAAAACATGCCTACCAAGACCGAAAAAACCAACGACAAAAGAAGTATGGAGAAGGTTGTTTTCGTATTTATTCCGATTACAAAACTCAAAGCGGCACTTCCTGCCAATCCGAAACAAATTCCCAAAATTCCCCCTATGCCGCTTATCACTGCGGATTCAATCAAAAACTGGGTTAATATATCCCTTCTTTTGGCACCGATTGCTTTTCTAATGCCGATTTCTCTTGTTCTCTCGGTCACGGAAACAAGCATGATATTCATAATACCGATACCGCCCACCAGCAGGGAAATGGCTGCAATACCGCCCAGCATCAACGACATGCTTTGCGTAACTTCACTTATGGTTGATAACATCTCCGTTTGGTTGAATATGCGGTAAGCATCTTCATCATTTTTAAATCTTTTTAACAGGTAACTATCCACCTGTGCGTATACGGCATTAACTAATTCGGGCGACTCGGCCTGGATATAGACATTACGTATGCCGGCCGATTTTAGGAACCTCTGAGCGGTGGTTATGGGCATCAATATCTTTTCATCATTATTCCTGCCCATAGTGCTACCTTTTTCTTCCAAAACCCCGATAACTTTAAATTTTAACCCGTTAACCTGTATATACCTGCCCACGGGGTTTTGTAAGCCGAATATTTCTTTTACAACTTCCGTGCCCAGCAAAACTACTTTTTGCCTGTACTCAACGTCGAGGGGCGATATAAACCTTCCGCTTTGCACGTGATGATTGCGCACCGCCTGGTAATTTTCATCTACTCCTTCCAGCGTTATATCCATGGTATTATTATCATATTTCACTGTGGCGTTGCCGCTTACTACCGGCGCTACACCGGCAACTCCGTAATTACCGGCAATGGATTGCACGTCCTGGTAGTTCAAATAAGTATCTGCTCCCCTTCCTGTTACTATGACACTGATTAAATTTGTTCCCATGCTCTCAATACTTTCCGTAATATCTTCGGATGTACCCTGGGCGATGGATACCAGTATGATTACTGCCGAAACACCGATAATCACACCCAGCATGGTAAGAAATGTTCTCATTTTGTTCCCGGCAATTCCTTTAAAAGCCAATTTGATGGCCATTTTAAAGTTCATCAGCGCCACCCTTTTATTAAATTATTAAACCATCTTGGATGGAAATAACTCTACTGGCAGTATTGGCAACATCCATGTCGTGCGTAATGAGCAAGACCGTTTTACCGTTCTTGTTTAGCTCTGTTAAAATTTTTAAAACATCCCTCCCTGACTTGCTGTCCAGGTTACCGGTAGGTTCATCTGCCAAAATAAGCAACGGATCACCTACCAACGCGCGGGCTATGGCGACTCTTTGCTGCTGCCCCCCGGAAAGTTCCGCCGGCTTGTGATAAATCCGGCTACTTAAACCTAAACTTTCCAAGGCCTGCAAAACCCTTTCTTTTCGTTCCCCCGCATCCATCCCCCTGTATACAAGCGGCAGTTCCACATTTTCAAAGGCATTAAGTTTTGGCAGTAGGTTATACTGTTGAAAAACAAAGCCTATTTTCTTATTCCTAATTTCTGCCAGCTGATCTTCCGAATAATTACTTATCTCTACATTCTCAAAAAAGTACTCGCCTGTGGTAGGGATATCCAAACAACCAAGTATATTCATTAAAGTGGATTTGCCGGAACCGCTGGGCCCGATAATGGCCACAAACTCGCCCTTTTGAACCTTTAAAGACACCCCTTTTAAAGCTTCAAACTGGATAGCTCTCGTATTATAAACCTTGGTAACGTTTTTAAGTTCCAACAATGGCATTACCTGGTTCAAAAAACTTAACAATTCCTAACACAATACGCTAGGCATTGCTA
>CAJYBN010000212.1 GCA_913064925.1 uncultured Peptococcaceae bacterium | reverse complement strand
AGCATGTGGATAAAATAATGCGCAAATTAAAAACCCCCGCCCGCAGCAGAGGTTTTTACCACATATGCTATGCCTGCACCACTTCTTTAACTTCCGGTATAGCTTGCTTGAGCACACGCTCAATCCCCTGCTTAAGGGTCATGGTAGCCATGGGGCATCCCCCGCAAGCACCGGTCAATTTAACCTTTACCACCCCATCAGGCGTAACATCCACTAGCTCAACGTCCCCTCCGTCGCGCTGCAGCGCGGGACGTATTTTATCCAAGGCAGCTTGCACCTTTCCACGCATTTCTTGCTAACCTCCCTTCCTACTTAGTATAACATCAAACCGTTAACGATATGTGCTTAATGATCCCGCCGCAACTATTCCTATTTTATCGTTTCTTTACCAGCGTGGCAATAGTAAACCCCGGAATAAGCCGGGGAAAACACCAGTTACTTTATCATCAACTTAATAGTGGCCAGGCGGGCAGTTTCTTCCAAATTTACCAGTTTCTTTTGCCGTTCCGTTATTTTCTTCCGCAAGGCAGCCAGCTCATCTTCTTCACCCGGCGCACCGTCCTCCGCTGTTAACAGGCGTTCCTGTTCCTGCAGCTCGCTTATTTCCTCTCTCAGCCGTTTTATATCTTCAGCCAAATCGCGCTGCTGCACGTTGCGGTTCACCACCCGGCCCAACTGCCCTAATTCATCCACGAACGGGTCCACGCGCGCGGCGGGGACGCGCAAAATCCATGGCCCGTCCGGTTCCGCCGGTTGTTTTTCCACCAGCCCGTCGTATTTCTCCGCCAGTGCAGCCAGTGGGCCGGCGAAATCCGCACGGTTAGCAGTCAATTCCACCGTGCATTCCACGGCTACGATAGTGGTCGGCCCCGCTTCGGGCGCGGAGCGGGGTAGAGCGCTGATGGAGAACGATTCTTCATCCCCTGGCGGCTGCCCGTCCGGCTGTTTCTCCTGCATATCGAAATATTGCACCGTCAACTGTCTTTCCACGGTCTCCGGCACCGCTGCGCCGCCGCGCACGCCGCCCGTTTCAGCCGTTGGCGCCGGCTGTTCTCCTTCAGGCGCCGGCTGCTGTGCAGGAGTGAGACCTTCGGCGGAACCTTCTGCGGCGCCGGCAGGCGGGTGTTCTACTGCGGCGCTTCCCGTGGCCACGCGGTGTTTAGCCCTGTCCGCAGGCAAGCTCGATTCTTGGGCCGCTTTTTCCCGGGAAACGGATTCGATCAAACCTCCTCCATGACCCGCATACCAGAGAGTCGTAATGCCTATGGTGAGAAAAGCCAGCGCGGCAACGGCCAGCACGCCGGACCATTTCCCCCGGGTCAGCCGGCGCAGCAGCCCGGTACGGCCGCCTTCTCCTCCCGCCGCCTGGACCGTAAGCAGTTGCCGGCGCAAATTATCCCGGAATTCCGGCGGAGGAACAACTTCAGGCAACTGCCGGACCATTTCCACCGCCGCTTTAAGTTCAGCAAGTTCAGCACTACATTCCCGGCATGACGCCAGGTGTTCTTCCAATGCAGGTACCAGGGAGGAATCAAGCATGCCATCTATATAAGCTGAAAGCTGTTCCCGCACATCAAGACAATGCATTCCGCTCCCCCCCTTTCCCCAAGAGACGACGATCCTCTGACAAAAGTTCCTCTTTCGTTTTGATCTTCTCTTTCAAGTTATACCTGGCCCTGCTGATGCGGGATTTGACCGTGCCCAGCGAACAGTTTAGCGAGGCGGCAATTTCCTCGTAGCTCATACCTAAAATTTCGCGCAGGATCAGAATCAGCCTGTGGTCGGGAGATAGCTCGTTCAAGCAAGCCTGGATTTGCTGCTGTACCTCCCGCCGCTGCACGGCCTCTTCCGGTGAGTAGTCAACGCCGCCAGCCACGGGTACGCTGCCGGGTGAAACGACCGACATATCTTCTATGGATACAACGCACCGCCTTTGCCGTTTTCTTAGCTCGTCCCGGCAGGCGTTAGCCGCAATCCGGTACAACCAGGTGGAAAAGGCTGAATCGCCCCGGAAACTTGCCAGTGACTGGTATAAGCGGATAAAGGTCTCCTGGGCCAGGTCGCCGGCATCCGCATGGTTACCCATAAAGCGAAAAGCAATACTGTATATTTTCCCCTCATAACGGCGCACCAGTTCATCAAAAGCTTGCAAGTCGCCTTCTTTGCTCTTTTGCACCAGTGCTTCATCCGATAATCTCAACTTTTCTCACTCCAGTCAAAAAAAGGCCAGGGTGCACAGCCCCTGGCTCTCAGTTCGACATAATTGGATATTCTTCCTGCCGCGCGCGCCGCTACACCTCTTCTTCGGTCGGCTTTCTCACGGCATTCTTTTTGATTGACTTGCCGGTGGAAACTTGACCTTGCCGTTTATCACCAAGTACCAGGTCTCCTGGTCCCGGCTTCCACTCTTTTATCCGGGCCCTGAATCTTTTCCACTTATGCATCTATACCCAATTCAAAAATGGCTCCGCACACCGCCTTCTTCGGCGCCTGACAATTCTTGCAGCCTGGTCCCAGCACCTTGATTTCCACAACGGTTTAACGGATAAAATGCCTAGGAGCCAGGTGGACTCATGCGGGGTGGCTGTCAAGGCCGCCGCCATAAAGCTAATGTTTTAAGTAGTAAGTTTCACACGGTAAAAATTTTTTGGAGAGATACCTACTAAATCTTGATACGGACCAGCTGATAATAACGTTTGACAATACTTAATTCGCTGTGTTAAAATTTGATACACAGGGTAACAAATAAACATACGTGCCGAAGTGGCGGAACTGGCAGACGCACACGACTCAAAATCGTGCGGGTTATCCCGTGTGGGTTCGACTCCCACCTTCGGCACCAGGTTTGTTGCTATCAGTTGCTAATGCTTTTGCTAACGCAACTGATTTTTTGTTTTCTTAAGTTCCAGTACCTAATTAGATACATGCATCGCATTGGCCGCCTGCCAATGGTTGAAAAGTAAAACTATAAAGCAGCAACCACAACTCACATCCTTCAGAGTGTAATATAACCTTGGCATTACCGTTTTGTTTTTAGCAGTAAAAATATCAACTTCTGGAGTTAAGCTTACTTTATTGCCATTTGCTCAACTTTCAAAGAATTTTTTATACCTACAAAACTTGCAACAAAAGTGTCCTTAGGTCTTCGGAAAATTTCTTCCGGCGTGCCTACTTGTGCTATTTCCCCGTTACGCATAACTCCTATCCTATCCGCTAAGTACATTGCTTCGTTAAAATCGTGGGTCACATGGAGGGTAGTAGTTTTAAGGGTTTGGTGTATCCTCTTTAATTCCTGTTGGAATACTTCTTTGGAACGAGGATCTAAGGCACTTAGCGGTTCATCCAGCAAAAGTATTTTAGGTGAAGTTATCAATGCTCTCGCCAGCGCGGTTCTCTGCTGCTCTCCACCGCTTAATGTAGACGGGTACCGGTCAAGCAAGTGCCCAATTCCAAACATCTCCACCATTTCATTTAGCTTTTTGTTGATTACAGTACTGCTGTACTTGCGTATTTTTAAGCCAAAAATAATGTTTTCTTTAACCGTGAGATGCGGAAAAAGTTCATAATCTTGATATACAAATCCTATTCCCCTATGCTCGGGACAGGTATTCAACCAATTTTCATTTTCAAAATAGATTTCTCCCCTGTCCGGGTGGTACATTCCAGCAATCAATTCTAATACAACCGTTTTACCGGTTCCCGTAGGTCCAAGTATAACAAAATACTCCCCGGAATTTATTTCTAAATTTATATCTTTTAGATGAAATTCTCCCAATTGTTTATAAACATTCTGCAGCTTAAGCACTGTATCCCTCCTTTAGCTGCCCAAACGCGAGCGCTCCAGTTGTTCTCCTCCCAGGTATTGAAACACTAACAAAGAAATTACAGAAATTAATATTAAAATTGTAGCCGAAGCCATAGCTAGATTGAGATCTCCGGTTGACATGTTTAAAAAGACTGAAATGGGCAGGGTTTCAGTTTTCAAACGAGTGGCCCCCGCCAGCATGAGGACCGCGCCAAACTCGCCTATGGCTCTGGCCCATGTAATGACAACGCCGGCAATGAGACCGTTTTTTGCCAAGGGAAGTGTCACCTTGAAAAATGATTGAATACGGTTGCAGCCAAGCGTTCTGGCAACGAATTCAATGCGGGGATCGATATTTTCAATGGTCGACCTTAAAACCCTCAACACGTATGGGACATTCACAAAAAACTGGGCGAGGACAATTCCTTTAACAGTAAAAACAAAATCTATTCCCAAGTTTGATAAGAAATGGCCGAAAGAAGAATTTCCACACAATATCAACAATGAAAAGCCCGCAACAA
>CAJYBN010000211.1 GCA_913064925.1 uncultured Peptococcaceae bacterium | reverse complement strand
TTGAAGGGTGACTGGAGTTCAGACGTGTGCTCTTCCGATCTCTGGATGTGGAGCTAGTCAAACCAGGACGAGGATGAGTTTTCACTTATCCCTAATTAAGCTTCAGAAAGGAGATGACAAAATGTTTACCAGTATCAGAAAGCGCGACGGCCGTATAGTACCTTTTGATAGAAGCAAAATTACGATGGCTGTCTTAAAAGCATTTAACGCAACAAAAGAAGTTGATCGGGACGCGGACCTGGCAGCAGAGAAAATCACTATTGAAGTGCTGCGGGTTTTGAGACAAAGACAGTGCGAACTGCCGGAAGTCGAACAGGTCCAGGACATTGTGGAAGAAACCCTCATGGCTGCCGGCTATAGACAAACAGCCAGGGCCTATATACTTTACAGAAACAAGCGCACCCGGTTCCGTGAGGGTAAGTCTGAATTAATGGACATCGTTGCAGAGATTTCCAAGGAAGCACTGAATGATAATGCCAACGTTGGCAACTCTGCATCGGCAAAAAATTTCCAGATTGGTTGTGCCGCGGCGGAGAGATATAATTTCACCAGACTTATTTCTGACAAGTTCACGTTGGCCCACGTCCGGGGTGACATACACATTCACGACTTGAGCTGGTATAACCTTACAACAAACTGCCTGCAAATACCGCTGGATAAGTTATTTCAAAGCGGTTTTAAAACACAGCACGGCTGGGTAAGACCACCGAAACGGATCTCCACCGCTGCCGTCCTTACGGCAATAGTAATGCAAACGAGCCAGAATGACATGTTCGGCGGGCAGTCGATTCCATTCCTGGACACATACCTAGCGCCCTATGCGGAAGCGGCAAATGAAGAAGACGTGTTCCAAGCAATGGAAGGTCTAGTATATAACATGAGCATGATGCATTCACGGGCCGGCGGGCAGGTAGTTTTTTCCAGCTTCAACCTGGGCACCGATACATCCGAGGGAGGACGTAAGGTTACCCGCAATCTCCTTTTAGCCTACAATGCTGGTCTGGGCCGCGGCGAAACGCCGATATTTCCCAATATAATCTTCAGGGTGAAAAAAGGCGTTAACTTTGAACCCGGAGATCCAAACTTCGACCTATTCCAGTTGGCCCTAAAAGTAGCGGCGAAACACATGAACCCGACCTTCAGCTTCATGGATAGTTCCTTCAACACTCCTTATGGTGAACAGGTAGCTTACATGGGATGCCGGTCCAGGGTCATGGCCAACCGCCGGGGCCCGGAGATAACCGAAGGGCGCGGAAACCTGTCTTTTACCACGGTGAACCTGCCTAGATTGGCACTAAAGTCAAAGGGAGACGCCGGAAAGTTTTATTCCCTGCTTTCAAACGTAGTAGACCTGGCGATTCGGCAGCTTTACCACAGGTATAAAATTCAAGCTGCACTAAAAGCAAAAGATATGCCGTTTGTCATTGGGCAAAAACTCTATCTCGGCTCTGAGGAAATCAAGTCACCCTGCGATAACATCGAGCCGGCAGTTGTCAATGGTACTCTGGCTGTCGGTTTTATCGGCCTGGCCGAGGCTCTGAAGGCTCTGGTAGGTGCCCACCACGGAGAGGATGACGAAGCGCAAAAGCTGGGCCTGGAAATTGTAGCGTTTATGCGGCAGAAGATAGATCAGGCCTGCGAAGAATACAATCTGAACTATACCCTCCTAGCCACTCCGGCCGAAGGATTGAGTGGAAGGTTTACTGCACTCGACAGAAAAGAATTCGGTAAGATTTCCGGTATAACCGACCGGGAATATTATACGAATTCTTTTCACGTACCCGTTTATCATCCTGTCAGCACTTTTGACAAAATCAGGCTTGAGGGGCCGTATCACAAATACTGCAACGCCGGGCACATCAGTTACGTGGAAATGGCCTCGCCGCCCGTCCACAACCCCGAGGCTATGGAAGCGGTCGTCCGGCACATGGCGGAGTGCGACGTGGGGTACGGGGGCATAAACTTCCCGATCGACATTTGCAGCGACTGCGGCTTCAGGGGGGTAATCGGTAATAACTGCCCTGCGTGCGGATCGGACGAGATACGGAGGATAAGGCGGATTACCGGATATCTCAGCACTGTAGACAAATTTAACTATGCTAAAAAGAAAGAGTTAGAAGACAGGCTCGTTCATTTATAAACACAGTCAGGCAAGCATCGCGGCGGGCCTGGAGAATAGGGCAGACCAGGGAGTGCCGCGTTTATAGAACCGCCGCGGGAAAACCCGCTCCCTTTTAAGGGGCGGGATGAAAGCGGCGGCTTTTTGTTTGAACGCATTGCATTTTAACAGAAATATCGGTATACTTAACTCGCTATGAAGATAAAGAAAACCAGGTATGCACATTACAACATTAACTATCACTTTGTTTGGATACCCAAGTACAGGAGAAAGATCTTGACCGGAGAAGTAGCTGAAGAATTCGAGCGGCTGTTGCGGAAAGTATGTAAAGAACGAGAGGTGGAAGTTTTAAGTTTGTCCGTGCAACCGGACCATGTGCACCTGTTCGTTTCCGCACCACCGAGACATGCGCCATCCGAACTGGTCAACACGTTCAAAGGCTACACGTCCCGGTACCTGCGCCAGAAGTTTCCCGAGTTAAGCAAGCAAACGGGAAGCAGGGGACTTTGGACCCGCACTTACTACGTCGGCACAGCCGGCACCGTATCAACCGAAACCATCAAACGTTACATCGAAGAATGCCAGGACGAATAGGAGGTGAGAACGATGGGCTGGGCGAAGAACAAGGGCAAGAAACAGAATAACCGTTTATACCTTACGAGAGTGGTACCGCTTTCCCCGGACGTGTGGCTGCCCGTATTTGAAGGCCCCATGCTGGCCGCCACGAAAATCTGGAACTCCTGCGTGTGGCACAGCCGGGAAGCCCGCAAGAAAGGCGAAAAATATCCTACCGAAAGCGAACTCAAAGAAAAGTTCAAGAGCTACGAGTCGTGGAAACAGCTTCACTCCCAGAGTTCTCAGGCTGTGGTGGAAGAATATTTCGAGGCGGTACGCTCCTATGTCAAGCACAGGGACAACGGTCACGAAGAAATGCGCCCACCCGGGTTTAAACACAAAACCATTCTACGTACCATTACCTGGAAACGGCAGGGGTTCGATTACCAAGAAGGTCAGTTAATCTTGAAGCTGTCCCGCAAGTTGGACAATATGACGGTTCACTTACCGGAGGGTTCCGATATTCTGAAGTTACCGGATGGCACGGTATTAAAGGGCGTTCCAGTCGAGGTTAAGGTAAAAGCAGTTTACCGAAAGAAGAAGGTAATCGGGCTGGAGTTGCACGTCACCTGGGACTTGGGGTTGGTGCCGGTGGTATTGGCCGGCAAGGTATCAGCATACGATTTAAACTCCCCTCTGGTTGCCAGGGCGTCCACGGAAGGCAGCCAGCAGTTGATCATTTGCCGGGAACTGCTGGCGCTGATACAGTACCGGAACAAGATAATCGCTGAATTCCAGCAGAAGATGTCCCGGTGCAAAGAAGGTTCCCGGAAGTGGAGAGCGTTGCTTGCGGCCAAACGCGACAAACTCAAAAAGCTTGACCGCCGGATTAAACAGTTGACCAACGCGCTGACGAAATTGATGGCTGAACTAGACCATGATGAAGATATAACCTTTTCCGTTTTGGGCGATTTAACCGACATCCGACGCAAGGCACGCACCGGCGACAAAAACAAGAAAGCCAGCCAGAAGATTAACCAGCTGCCGTTTTCGCAAATTGAGCAACAGCATGCGTACAAATCCCTGCTCAAGCAGGTATGTCCCGACAAGATAAGTGAAAGTTACAGTTCCCAGACATGCAGCCGGTGCGGAGTGAGGAACAAATCTTACCGGGTTCACCGGGGTCTTTGGCGCTGTAGGAGCTGCGGCGCAATAATACACGCCGATCTAAACGGTGTCAACGGCATCATCAAGAACTACCTGTTCGGCCGCTGCGATATGAGACAGGTTCTAAGGCTTAAACCGCCGGAAGTGTACCGGTGGGACAAGAGGTATAACAAATTCGTAAAAGTATCTCCAAGGGCTGCGGCGTAGAGCCCGGTACCTGGAGTAGTGGTGGCGTCAGTGACCGCCCCCTCTGGGAGCCGAAAGGCGTTTTACCAGAGTTACCCGCATAAATTTGTCCAGTTGCAACACGGGAAGATAGTTAGTTTGCAGCACCCGGTGCGCCAGGCAAACCGATGATCCTGAAGGTATGGGTAGGGCTCATAGAAGCCCTACCCCTTCAGGGGTAGGGAGTAGTCACAAGCAGTTGTCGCTGTTTGATTTGGTTGTCTAGCGCGACTTTACTAAACGTTTGAGAAAAAACATCCCTTAGCCCTTGCAAA